>DASVIU010000653.1:0-3053 GCA_036386275.1 Bacteroidota bacterium
CACCGGTCATTGCGAGCGATACACCGGTCATTGCGAGCGAAGCGAAGCAATCTAAGTCTTGACGGGGAGTGTTTCGTCAGATTGCTTTGTCGTGGCGCCTGCGGCGCCACGACAAAGCAATGACAGATCCTTGCAATGGCAGCTTCTCGCAATGACAGCTCCTCGCACTGACTGGTTCTTTTCGAAATCATTTACAATCACTTCTACCACCCATGGATCTCTCCTCGATCTTTCGCGGTCTTCTGGGGCTCGTTCTGGTCACAGCCCTTGCAGCAGCCTTCTCGAACAACCGCCGGAGTATTAACTGGCGCCTTGTGGCGGTCGGGTTCGTCCTCCAGTTCGCCTTCGCGTTCCTTGTGCTCCGCACCTCCATGGGGAGGGATCTCTTCAGTTCGATCAGCTGGCTGTTCGTCCAGTTTTTCGGTTTCGCCTCCGACGGGGCCAAATTCGTCTTCGGCTCGCTCGCCATATCGCCGGGGGAGACGGGGAGTCTGGGGTTCATATTCGCGTTCCAGGTCCTTCCCACGATAATTTTCTTTGCTTCGTTCATGGCGGTGATGTACTATCTCGGCATTATGCAGATTGTTGTTCGCGGAATGGCATGGTTGATGGCGCGGCTCCTCCACGCAAGCGGGGCTGAATCGCTCATGGTCGCCGCCAACACGTTTATGGGGCAAACGGAGGCGCCGCTGGTCATCCGGCCGTACCTGGCGACGCTGACCGAATCCGAGCTCTTTACGATCATGACGAGCGGCATGGCGCACATTTCCGGCGGCGTCATGGCCGCCTATATGGCGCTCCTGGGCGCCGCGTATGCCGCCTCCACGGGGATTGCCCCCGCTGCCGCACAGATATACTTCACCGGGCATCTTCTCGCCGCCGTGATTATGGCCGCGCCTGCGACGATCATCGTCGCGAAAATCCTCCGGCCTGAGACGGGAGATCCTGTCACGATGGGGAAGGTCAGGATTGAGGTTGAGAAACAGCACGGAAACGTCATCGAAGCCGCCGCCTCGGGTGCGGGGGACGGACTCAAGCTCGCCTTGAATGTGGCGGGGATGCTCCTTGCATTTATCGCCCTGATCGCGCTTCTGAACGCCCTCCTGGGTTGGGCCGGGAGCGTCACCGGGCTGAACGCGATCTGTCAGGCGCAGTTCGGCAAACCGGTGTCGCTCGAGCTCCTGTTCGGCCTTGTATTCCAGTTTATCGCCTACGGAATCGGCGTCCCGTGGCATGACGCGCTCAATGTCGGCAGCCTGATGGGGATAAAGCTCGTCGTGAATGAATTCGTCGCCTACCTGAAGATGGCGGACGCGATCACCGCGCACCAGCTCTCCGAAAAATCCATCGTCATTGCGACATATGCCCTCTGCGGGTTTGCAAACTTTTCCTCGATCGCGATTCAGATCGGGGGCATCAGTCCCCTTGCCGAAAACCGCCGCAGCGATATCGCCCGTCTCGGCCTGACGTCAGTCCTGGGGGGGACGATCGCTACCTGGATGACCGCCTGCATCGCCGGACTTTTTGTCAACTGACCCACAACCTGCTCACGGGCTCTCCCATGAATAACCGTCCCTCTTCTCCCGGATACCGCTGGTTCGCCCTGGGCGACCTGAACGGCTTTTTCGGCCTCATGTTCGACAATCTGACCGTGCTCTCGTTCCTGGCCGGCATATTGATATTTGTGTTCAACTTTCCCGCCGACATCGTCTACACAAGGATGTTCCCCGGGACGGCTTTCGGCGTGCTCTTCGGGGATCTCGTCTATACATGGATGGCATTCCGCCTTGCAAAGAAGACGGGGAACAGGGAGGTCACCGCGATGCCTCTCGGACTTGATACGCCGTCGACGATAGGCATCGCTCTTGTGGTTCTCGGTCCCTGTTTCCTGGCGATGAAGGCCAGGGGGATGGGGGAGCGGGATGCCGCCATGATGACCTGGTACGTCGGCATGGCCACGATGGTGATGATCGGGGTTCTGAAACTCATACTCTCGTTCTTCGGACGCTGGATCCAGAAGATCGTCCCCCAGGCGGGATTGCTCGGATCGCTCGCGGGGATCGGGCTCGCGCTGATCGGACTCGTCCCCCTTGTCGATATATTCGGGATGCCGCTCGTCGGCCTGATCGCGCTCGGACTGATACTCTACACACTTGTCGCGGAAATTCCCCTTCCAAAGCACATACCCGGTGTCTTTGCGGCCGTCGCGCTCGGGACCGGCCTGTACTATCTCCTCGGCCCGTCCGGAATCATCGGAGGGGGCTACAGCGCCCCTCCCTCCCCCGATTTTCATTTCGGGCTCCCGATCCCGACGCTGGCATTCATCGAGGGCATCGTCCCTGCGCTGACGTACCTTCCGATCGCCATTCCGTTCGGCATCCTGACGGTGGTGGGGGGGATCAACGTAACGGAGAGCGCCCGCGTTGCGGGGGATGATTACAGCACGCGCGACATACTGCTGACGGAGGCTGTAGCGACGCTCCTTGCCGGCCTCACCGGGGGCGTTGCCCAGTCCACTCCCTACATCGGCCAGCCCGCCTACAAGCATATGGGGTCCCGTTCCGGCTATACCGTCCTGACCGGCATTTTCATCGGGATCGGCGGCATGTTCGGGCTCGTCTCGTTCATTGTCGAGCTCATCCCACGCGCGGTCCTTGCGCCGATACTTGTCTTCGTCGCTCTCGATATCATCGTCCAGGCGTTCCATGGCTCCCCGGTCCGGCATGCTCCCGCGGTGGCGTTTGCGTTCTTCCCGACTGTGGCGCGTCTTCTGGCGATAAAACTCGGGAACCCCGACTTCGTTTCACCGGAGAACTTCACACGGCTCCTGTCGGTGCCGGGGAAAGCTCTCCCGGAGCTGCTCGTGACAGTGGCGCTCGGCAACGGGTTCATTGTTACGGGGATGCTCTGGGGAGGTTTCCTCGCTGTGCTGATCGACAGGCGGGTCCGGACTGCGGCGGTCTACCTTTTCATACTTGCGCTTCTGACGTTCTTCGGTGTCATTCACTCGGCGTCGCCCGACGGTCTCATGTACCTGCCGTGGAAGCTCGCGG
>DASVIU010000654.1:0-2050 GCA_036386275.1 Bacteroidota bacterium
GAAGGCCGACGATCTGCGTGATGGCCTTCTTCCTTGTCATCATGATGAAGAGACCGATGAGCATCATCGCGATCGACACGGAGAGCACCCGTGAAACCGCAGGGGCATCCGCCCGTTGGGCCTCCAGGATGGAATGTGCCACGGAGTCTGCAAGGATGACCATGCCGCCGCAGAGCAGGAGCGATGCCGGGATGTTGACGCTGAAATCGACTTCTTTACGGACGTGAATCCGTTCGATGACCCTGGAAAGGACAACGGGAATGGCGATCGCCTTGACGGCGATCGTGAGGACCGCCGCGATGAGGATATGTGTCTCTCCATATCCAAGGACGACGAGCAGGGCCACAACCCCCAGAAACAGCGACTGGAGGGCAAAGAGCCTGATATAGAAAACGAGGCTGCGGCTTGATACCACGAGAAATGCCGTCACCAGGATCGCGGCGGCGAATATGTCGATGAGCAGGCCGACCGTCTGGAGGTTGGTGGGGTCCATTCCTATGCCCCGACAATGAAATAGAGAATCAACGCAAGCAACGACAGGATGAACGCCACCATGAGGAGCTCGGGGACGCGGAAGAGGCGGAGCTTGGCGTTTGTCGATTCGACGACCGCGACGATCGCCCCCAACACGATCACCTTGGCAAAAAAGGCGGCGCATCCGACACAGAGCGCCCATGGCGCCAGGGTCGTGGCCATGCCGACAGGGAAAAACATGTTGGACAGAAGCGCCAGGAATATCGCCAGTTTCATCTGGGACGACCACTCGATGAACGCGAGGTACCGCCCCGAATACTCCAGGATCATCGCCTCGTGAATCATCGTCAATTCAAGGTGCGTGTCCGGGTTATCGACCGGTATGCGCCCCGTCTCCGCCATCGTGACAATAAACAGGCCGGAAAATGCGAGGAGATGGGCGGGGTTCAACATCGAGGCGGGTGTGGAAGAGAGCGTTGCGACGATGACGCTCAGATTGGTGGAGCCTGCGGTGACGGCCGCCGTAAAGATGGCGAGCATCATTGCAGGTTCGATGATGGATGCTATCGACATTTCGCGGCTTGCACCCAGCCCGCCAAACGCGCTCCCTGTATCGAGACCCACGAGCGCGACAAAGAACCTTCCCAGCGCAAAGAGGTAGATGACGGTGATGATGTCGCCGGCCCAGTCGAGAGGGACCGGAACCACCACCGTCGGTACAAGCAGTGCGATCACCAGTGTGGAGGCGAACACGAGGTACGGCGTACAACGGAACACCCAGGAGGCGACCGAGGATACCACGACTTCTTTCCTCAACAGCTTTGCAAGATCGAAATATGGCTGAAGGATCCCCGCGCCCTTCCGGTTCTGGAACCGTGCCTTGGTCTTCCCGATGATCCCGCTGATCAGCGGAGCGGATACGAGCAACAGGAGGAGCTGCAGGAGCCAGAGGAGCACTATTGCCGGCACGTCGCTCATCGTGCAAAGAGGAGGAGAAGGACGAGGGTAAGAAATATGTACGCGAGATATGTCTGGATATGTCCCGTTTGAACCCTGCGGAACTTCCGCGCAGAGCCGATGATGATGTGGTATGCCGGCTCGTAGAGGTACTTCAGGAACACAGACTCCGTTTTGAGCTCGTAGGTGATGTCCGGGCGAAAATAGGGAGACGTCTCTTCGGAGATCTCGATTTCGTGCGTCGCACGGAAAATATTCGAGAAGATCATGCGTATCGGCTTGCTGAAACCGGTGGCGGTATACTGCATCCGGGGCCCGACCTTTTGCAGACCGCATGCCCAGGTCATCACAACCCGCCTCCGCATCCGGCCCCCGAGGAGAAATCCCGCGGCAACGGGAATCAGGGTGACCGCTATGATCAACCCGCCGAGAGCAAGCGGAGAGACGCTTGAGGAGTTGCTTTGCGGGATGAGCATCATCCCCCCCGTCAGGACAACCTGCCCGGAGGCGTTTGTTCCCTGGAGCGAACCGACAAGAGGGTCAAGGACGGAGACGACGAGGCCGGGGGCCACCCCGAAGACGACACAGAGGATGGCCAGGGATCCCATCGCAGCGATCA
>DASVIU010000655.1:0-3382 GCA_036386275.1 Bacteroidota bacterium
GATCGTCCGCCTGCTGGGAAACACGCCCGGCACCCGGCTCTCGGTGGAACGGCTCAACACCCTGCTGGCAGTGGGGGACGACATCGACCGCGTTCTCAAGGCTGCACACATACGCTATCTTGCTCCTGCCGACGCTCGCCATCTGGAGATCAGCCCGCACACGATCGACTACCACGTGTCGTACGCCGTGCTCCAGCATATCCCCCCGGATATCCTCAGGAGCATCATTGCGGAATCGCGGCGCCTCCTGAAACCCGGGGGACTCTCTGTCCACTGGATCGACCTCTCCGATCACTTTTCACACGGGGACCATTCCATATCCGCAGTCAACTTTCTCAGGTTTTCCGAGAAGGAATGGGACAGGCTGTCCGGGAACAGATACATGTACCAGAACAGGCTCCGGATTGATGACTACGTCCGGATCCTCACCGAAATGGGTGCGACAATTCTCTCTGTCAACGAACACGTCAATGCATCTGCTCTGGAACTGCTCCAGAAGGGATTCCCCCTGGACGGCAGATTTGCAGCGAAGGACCCGCGGACGAACGCGACAACCAACGCGTGGGTGGTCTCTGAGTTTCGGTGAGGTCTCTTGATTTACCGCTGCGTGTTGCGTATATTTCCGCTCGTTGTTGCTGCAAATCGGGGCGTAGCGCAGCCCGGTAGCGCGCTTGGTTCGGGACCAAGAGGCCGGGGGTTCGAATCCCCCCGCCCCGACTGATTTCGGCGTTATGACTTGACTGAAGAAGGGACTGTGCCCGGTTTCGGGTGGTCCCTTTTTTATTTTGGTTTCGGTTGAATCCTGAAGGAGCTATGAAAAACGACGAACTTCGGTTCATCCTGGACTCTGGCAAAATCCGGGTTGACGTATTCACCACTCTTCAGCATATTGGTGCGATGACGAGGTCCGTGAGAGCCAAAGCATCATCATCGCATTCTTCTTCGCTTAGGGAGCGTGAATGCTTGAGCGTCGATCGGTATTCATGGTTTCTTCTGCTCTGTTCCTGTCAATCATCCTTTCGCCGGCACAGGAAAACCCGACGGCAGATGTGAGGGCCAGAATCCTTCGTCATTCCGTGATCGCGGAAATACGCGGGCAATATTGTGCCTGGCCTTCTGTTGTGCGGGCTGCAAATGGAGACCTGCTTGTGCTGTTTACAAGAACCGAAGAACACCTGGGACCGGATGGAGCGATTCTTGGGACGCGGTCGACCGACAATGGTAAGACGTGGCAATCTCCTTCAGTGATTTACGATACGCCGATTGACGATCGAGAATCGGGGATCACGCTTCTCTCCGACGGCACGATCGTGGCCCATCTCTGGTCCACGTTCCACACGCGCGCAGGCTATGATGCCCTGGCTGACCTCTCCTATGAGCGGTCGACCCTCAAACGCTGGTCTGATTTCGTCGACGCTCCAGGGTATCGGGCATCCATGGAAACCGAGGGGGCGTGGACGATTTCGTCGCGGGATCACGGGCGGACCTGGTCGAAACCGGTCAAGGGATGCGATGCCGTGCACGGCGGCATTCAATTGCGTAACGGGACGCTCCTTGTTGCTTCATACCGCCGGGACTACCCGCGCATCGGCGTCTATTGTGCCGTATTGCCCGAAATGAATTTTACTCGAATTTCATCCATCCAATCACCGACGGCCGATAGCATTGTATTCGGCGAGCCGCATATCCTGCAGTTGTCATCAGGACGGGTTATCATGATGATCCGGGCGACCGCTCTCGGATATAATGACACGAGCCCCCGGTGTGTGCTGTGGGAAACCTACTCTGACGACAACGGCGGAACGTGGGTTCAGCCAGTCCGGACACCACTCTGGGGATTTCCTCCACATCTGCTCCAGCTTTCCGACGGCCGCATTCTGTGCTCGTACGGATATAGGAGAGCACCCTTCGGGGAGAGGGCCTGCATCAGTGACGATGGGATCTCATGGGAACTCGGAAATGAAATTGTATTGCGGGACGATGCCCCGAACGGTGACCTCGGTTATCCGGCCTCCGTCGAACTCGATTCCGGCAGAATTCTCACCGTGTTCTATCAGCCGAATGTCCCAAAAGGTGTTGTGCAGAAGATGCATCCCCCTGACTCTACAAGAACGAAGCCGGGAATTCTGGGAACCGTCTGGGCCATTCCGTCTCGAAGTTCCAGGTGAGAAAACATATCTCCTGTTTGCCCCCCCCTTCGGGAGCTTCCATAAGCCAATTCCGCTAAACCAATTCTTGCGTCGTTCCCGCTAAACTGCTATCCCTCAGCGTGTAATATGTAGAATCCCGTTGTAGAAAGGGGCGGCTTCCCGAGACTGGTGTGGAAAGAGAGAAGGCATCCGTCACCACGGCAAGCGGACTACTGCAGAATTATCCGAACCCGTTTAATCCCGCTACATCGATCAGATACACTATCTCCAGAAACAGCCTGGTGACAGTGATTATCTATGACGCCGTCGGCCGCGAGGTCGTACTGCTTGTTCACAGGGAACAGGGACCCGGCAGCTACTCCGTTATCTGGGACGCGCATGCGTCATCGTCCGGAGTGTACCTCTGCAGGCTCCAGGCGGAAGGACGGACATGGGAGAAGAGGATTGTGTGTGTAAAGTAAGCGAAGATCGTTGGGGTATACTTCTACAGGATGCAGGGGGGAGATTTTGCCCGGAAGAAAAAAATCTCACTTTTGCGTTGAGAACGAAGAATCGGTATCTTGGACCACTGGCAAATCCGCGTCAGGAAAGTGCCGGAACGTTGCCGGAACCCTCCCGGACGATCTCGGGTTGCTCGCCGGTGAGATCGATCACCGTCGAAGGGCCCGTGTGAAGCGGGCCGGCGTCGACGATCATTTCCACCCTGTTGTTGAAATGCTCGACGATCTCGTCGGGTTCGTTGAGGAGGGTCCCATCCTCCAGCGTCACGCTGGTGCTCAATACCGGATGACCGAGACCGCTGACAAGGGCAAGCGTGATCGGGCTGTCCGGTACACGAATGCCCACCGTCCGCCGCTTCGACACAAGTATCTTCGGGAACTGCTTCATTTTTGCCGCGGGGAGTATGAATGTGTACGGCCCCGGGATCAGGTGCTTCATCGTCCGGAAGGCCATATTGCTGACGAGCGCGTATTCGCTGATGTGTGTCAGCCCCGAGCAGACGAAACTGAACGGCTTCTCTATCTTCTGATGTTTGATCAGGTGAATCTTTTCGATCGCATTTTTGCTTTCGATGCTGCACCCGATACCGTACACCGTATCGGTGGGATAAATGATGATCCCGCCTGCCCGCAGAACCTCCACCGCACGCTCGATGAGCCTGGGTTCGGGGTTGATGGGATGGATGGCAAGTCGCATAGTGATACGGGAGTCAGTGGTGCACTCTATGTACA
>DASVIU010000656.1:0-3514 GCA_036386275.1 Bacteroidota bacterium
CTGGGCATTCCCGCCGACACGGGAGACGGAGATGCCGACGTTGATCGCCGGGCGGATCCCCGAGTTGAACATTCCGGGTTCGAGGTAGATCTGACCGTCGGTGATCGAGATGACGTTCGTCGGTATGTAGGCGGAGACGTCCCCCGCCTGGGTCTCGATCACGGGGAGCGCCGTGAGGCTTCCTCCGCCGAGGTCGTCGCTGAGCTTGGAAGCCCGCTCCAGGAGCCGTGAATGAAGGTAGAATATGTCCCCGGGATACGCTTCCCGTCCCGGCGGGCGACGGAGCAGGAGGGAGACCTGCCGGTAAGCCTGCGCCTGTTTGGTCAGATCGTCATAGACGACGAGTGCGTGGCGGCCGCTGTCGCGGAAGTATTCGCCGAGCGTCGCCCCCGAGTACGGCGCGATGAACTGCATCGGCGCGGGATCGGCGGCGGTCGCTGCGATGATTGTCGTGTACTCCATCGCCCCTTCCTGCTGGAGCTTGTCAACCACCTGCGCGACCGTGGAGCTTTTCTGCCCGACTGCGACGTAGATGCAGTAGACCGGCTTGACTCCCTCGCGCTTCGCTTTTTCCGTGTGGGAGTATCTCTGGTTGATGATCGTGTCAAGCGCGATCGCCGTTTTCCCCGTCTGCCTGTCGCCGATGATCAGCTCGCGCTGTCCACGGCCGATCGGGATCATGCCGTCCACAGCCTTGAGCCCGGTCTGCAGAGGCTCCTTGACGGGCTGACGCTGTATGACGCCGAGGGCCTTCCGCTCGAGCGGGGAAATCTTTTCGGTCCTGACCGGTCCCCGGCCGTCGATGGGCTGGCCCAGCGGGTTTACGACCCGCCCGAGCATCTGCTCGCCGATAGGCATGGAGGCAACCCGCCCGGTCCGCTTGACCGTGTCCCCTTCGCTGATTTCGTGGCTTTCGCCGAAGAGGATGCACCCGACGTTGTCTTCTTCCAGGTTCAGCACCATGCCGAACACACCATGGGGAAACTCCACGAGCTCGCTCATCATGGCATGGGAAAGACCGTAGACGCGTGCGACGCCGTCACCGATCTGAAGCACGGTGCCCACGTCGTAGACGTCGACTTCCTTTTCGAAACCGGAGAGCTGCTTTCGGAGAATCTCGGAGACTTCGTCTGGTCTGACTTCTTCCATTGTGCAATCCTTGTGTGTTCTGTTCAGTTCGTGGACGGCCCGCCCTCGAGGAACCTGGCCTTCAGGAGCTCGAGCTGCCGGCGCATGCTCGCATCCAGCACTGTGTCGCCGATACGGACGACGAGTCCGGCTTTGATCGCCCTGTCCACGGTGATCCGGACGCGGACTTTTTTCTTCGTGTACCGTTCCAGCTCGTTGCTCAGGTCCTTTTCCTGCGAGGGAGTGAATTCGACGGCGGATGTGACATTGACGTTGACAATGCCCATCTTCTCGTCCCTCAGAAGGGAGAACTGCTCGATAATTTCGGGGAGATGCTTTTCGCGCTGCTTGGCGACAACCAGGTCGATGAACTTCATCGTCCCCTCGCCGATGCGCCCCGCGAATATCGCCCTGAAGACACCTGCTTTTCTCGCCGGGGAGACCACGGGGCTCTCCGTGAGAAGCCGCAGTTCGCGGGACCCACGGAGGGCGGAGGCAATGGTTTCGAGATCGCCCGCTGTCCGGTCGATGATCTTCCCGTCCTCCGCGATATCCATCAACGCGCCGGCGTACCGGCGCGCCACGCGCATGTTCTTCATCGTCCGGTTGCCCCCGCAATTTCCCTGATGGCCACGTCCGCGAGCTGCCGCTGCTTCGGGGTGTCGAGGTTCGCGTCGAGGATTTTCCCCGCTGCCGCGATCACGAGGTCGGTCGCCTCGGAGCGGAGCTGTGTGAGGGCCGCGTCTTTCTCCCGGCGGATTTCCTCTTTCGCCTGTTCGATCATGACGCGGGTGGTGCCGTTCGCCTTTTCCAGGATCTCCCCCTTCAGGCGCTCCCCCATGTCGCGTCCTTCCATGATGATGCGCCGGGACTGTTCCTCCGCCAGGGCGAGCTGACGCTTGTTTTCCTCGAGCAGACGGGCAGCCTGGGCCCGGGCATCCTCCGCCTCACGGAGTGAGGCGCGTATCGATTCCTCGCGGGCGGTCAGCGCACCAAGCAGCGGTTTCCACGCGGCCTTGCGCAGAATGAGGAGGACAATGACAAATGTGAGTATGGTCCAGAGTATCAGACCGGAATTGATCTCCAGCATGCCAGCCTCGTAAGGAATATTACTTGAATGCCAGGATGATACAGATGGCGAGGGCGAAGAACGTGGCGCCTTCGATGAGCGCGGCCGCGATGATCATCGATGTGCGGACCTGTCCCGCAACTTCAGGTTGCCGGCCGCTTGCTTCCATCGCCGCCGCCGCGAGCTTGCCGATACCGAGCCCTGCGCCGATGACCGTTACCGCCGCGCCGATGCCAGCTGCAAGATAGCCGAGTGCTTTGGGATCCATTGTGTTTCTCCTTCGTAGAGAGGGTGGATGGTGTTGTTATGATGAATGGCCGTCAGATCCTTCGGGTCCATGCCCGCCGTGCGCCGGTTCACCCGCCTGGATCCCGAGACCCATGAAGAGCGACGTGAGCATGACGAATATGTAGGCCTGCAGAAAGGCCACAAAGAGCTCGAGAAAGTTGATGCCCACGACGAACGAGACCGGTCCGATGGCAATGAAATATGACCCGAAGACGAATATCAGGCCGAGAAGGGAGACGATCACGATGTGCCCCCCCAGCATGTTGGCAAAGAGACGCATGCAGAGAGCAAAGGGCTTGGTGAAGAGCCCCAGAATCTCGATCGGGATCATGATCGGCCAGAGCGACCAGTGCACCCCTCCGGTCAGGTGCGCCAGGTAATGTCCGAATCCCTGGGCCCGGATGGCGGAGGCCTGGATCACGACAAAGGCGATGATGGCAAGTCCTGCAGTGACGTTGATGTTCCCTGTCGCGGAGGCGCCCCACGGGATCAGACCGAGCAGGTTCATGACAAGGATGAAGAAAAATGTTGTCAGGAGATACGGCATGTACTTCAATCCCGCGATACCCATGTTGGGGATCGCGACTTCGTCCCGGAGGAAGACGACGACCATCTCGAAGAGGTTGCCGAACCCGGTGGGGACAGGGCGCCGGGAATTCTTCCGGGCCACGGCGATTGCCACGACACAGAGGATGAGAGCCGCACACCAGAGAAAGAACACGTGCTTGGTGATCGACATGTCGATCGTTAACCCGGCGGCATGGAGCGGAGGAAACTGCGGCAGGTGGAGTATCCCGAACGGCGTGTCAATCTCTTTCGCGTCCTGGACGTGGTGGAGCAGTTCCGTGAAATCCACGGGTCCCTTCTCCCCGCCGCCGTGTGCCGCGCCGTGCCCGACGATGGCATGCAGCGTATCGGCAGCGCCGTGGATGGTGTCCGAGCCCACCGTGTCCGCAGAGAGCTGTATGGCCGGAATGTTCACGTTTCTTTAGCCCCGATTCCTGACTGTCATTCTTCGCTGTATGTACA
>DASVIU010000657.1:0-5446 GCA_036386275.1 Bacteroidota bacterium
GCCGGACCCGTGATGACAGGCTGTTTGACGCCCGTGACTTTGGCGACGGCTCCTTCAACGGCGAGGTTCCCTTTGAGAACCGCCAGGTGCCCCTCCCTGTAAAGGGGGTTTTCCCAAGAGCGGATAACCTCCTGTCCCGACGGAGGGACCGCGGGAACGCCCTTCAGGAGTTCTTCGACAGTCTCTCCCGTTATCGTCAGAGCTTTTCCGTGCAGCACCCCATGTGCCAGGAGTATCTTCATCACCTGGGGCACACCTCCGGCCCTGTGAAAGTCCGTCGTGACGAACCGGCCCGAAGGCTTCAGGTCGCAGAGAACGGGGACGCGTGTACGGACAGTTTCAAAATCGTCGATCGAAAGGGGGACGCCCGAGGAGTGTGCGATCGCGAGCAGGTGGAGGACGGCGTTGGTGGATCCGCCGATCGCCATCACGACTGCGATCGCGTTTTCAAATGCCTCGCGCGTGAGCAGCCGCTCAGGGAGTATCCGGCGCCTGATTGCGCCGGCAAGGACTTCGGCGGAACGGGCGGAACTATCAGATTTTTCTGCATCTTCAGCAGCCATTGTGGACGAGTACATGAGGCTGAGCCCCATCGCCTCGATTGCTGAAGACATCGTGTTCGCGGTGAACATACCTCCGCAGGAGCCGGCCCCCGGACAACAGCTCCGCTCCACATCCTGGAGTTCGCTTTCGCTGATCTTCTTTGCGCTGTATTCCCCCACCGCCTCGAACGCACTCACGACGGTCAGATCTTTCCCGTGGAGGTGCCCGGGCTTTGTCGTACCGCCGTAGACGAATATGGCAGGGATGTTCATGCGGGCGATGGCGATCATCGCTCCGGGCATGTTCTTGTCGCAGCCGCCGACAACGAGAACCCCGTCCATGCTCTGGGCGCTGCAGGCGGTTTCGATTGAGTCGGCAATCACCTCACGGGATACGAGGGAGTACTTCATCCCCTCCGTCCCCATCGA
Organism: Bacteroidota bacterium; assembly: GCA_036386275.1. Lineage (GTDB taxonomy): Bacteria > Bacteroidota > Ignavibacteria > UBA10030 > UBA6906 > Fen-1273. Next base: position 972 of record DASVIU010000657.1, read on the forward strand.
GATACCGTCACTGACGGTGATGGTCCCGAATATCTGGGGCATGGTGCCGGCGGAGCGGAGGGCATCGACGGCACGGTCGGCCAGTTCCTTGAGGCCGATGTTGCAGGGGGTGATTGTGCTGTAGGCACTCGCGACACCGACTATGGGTTTGCTGAAATCACCATCACCGAATCCCACGGCACGCAGCATCGCCCTGTTGGGTGTACGCTGGACACCCTGGGTTATCGTCCTGCTCCGGTGGTTTTGCGCTTCGTTGTCGGCCATCTCAGCTCCTCTTCATGAACAAGCAAAATGCTGCATTTGTCCGCCGGAGGGGAACCACGCTTGACCGCTTGAATGATACTAGGGGTATGTGCTGGTTGGCCTCCGGCGTTCGGTTAGCTGTTAATAAACAGCCCCAGAACGGTCGGGAGGCTAATAAGCAGCAGAAGGTTTAGAATGAGGGAAACAGACGGAACCGTGCTGTGAATCCCGGGGAGGGATCCTGAGGACGCCGCGGTATGTGTGTTCGTTCCCATTGCGATGGTTATCTCACATCAAAAATAAGATTTCTACCCACTCTGTCAAGTGGAATTTTCGGAAAAGAACAAAATCAGTGAAATCGGCCGGCAATGGACGGTTTGCCCCGATCACCAGATCTTCACTCTCAGGCTGTCCGGACGGTAGAGCGGATCGCCCGGCCTGACGCTGAATGCCCGGTAGAATTCCGGGACGTCGGCAAGGGGACCGGGTCCGGTGTGCACTCCGCCGGCTGCTACTTCATTATGAGCATCTTGCGGGTCTGCGTATATTGACCGGCCGCAAGCCGGTAGAGGTAGACCCCGCTGGCCAGATTTCCGCCGTCGAAACGCACCGTGTAGGAGCCTGCGTCCTTTCTTTCATCGACGAGCGTCGAGAGTTCTCTCCCCAGCAAATCGAAAACCCTGAGCGTCACATGGCCGGAGGCCGGCACCTGGTATGCGATTGTTGTGGACGGATTGAACGGGTTGGGGAAATTCTGTCCGAGCCGGAACACGGCCGGTCCGGAAGCGGCCGACGCGGCCACACCGGTCACGGTCATCTGAGACATCGGGCGGCGCCAGACGCCGTTCCCGCTCGTCCCGGCAAACACGTATGTGCCGTTGATGGCAAGCGCGAGAACATCCGTGCTCGGGAGTCCTGTGCCGGTCCATGACGCCCCGCCGTCGTTCGAGAGCATCACACCCGCACCGAGCGTCCCTGCAAACACGCTCCTGCCGGAGGCAATAAGAGAGGTCACGCACGTATCCGTCAGCCCCGTCACGGACCAGGTCCTGGCGCTGTCGCGGGAGACATAAATACCCCCGAGCGGCGTCCCGGTGAACACCAGAGTTCCCGATGTCACAATTGCGTTGACATCCCCGCCGTACGGGGGAATGCCGCCTGAAGCCCGGACCCAGGTTAAGCCGTTATCGGCGGAAGTGTAGATCCCGCCGCCGTATGTCCCCGCGAGAATCGATCCCACGCCGGGAGCAAGAGCATTGACGGACGGGACCGTGAGCCCCGAACTTGATAGTGACCAGTGGAGTCCCCCGTCCCCTGAACGGAAGACGCCGCCGTTCGTGCCGGCCAGGAGACTGCTTCCCGCCGTCAGGAGGGCATTGATGTCGGTGTTGGTGATCCCTGCGCCCGCGGCGGACCAGGCGGACACTGTCCTCGGCATCAGGAACACGCCGCCGTGATACGTCCCCGCATAGAAATTCGTCGCGTCCGAAGCGAGTGCAAATACATCAGGCGACGCCAGTCCGCGGTTGACCGGCGCCCAGGTCGCTCCGTTGTCCGTCGATGCGGCCACACCGGAACCGCTTGTCCCGGCAAAAAGCGTGGACCCGTCGGCAAGCAGGACATTGATAAACGTCCCCGTCAGTCCGGCGTTGATCGGGGACCAGTTCGCGCCGTTGTCCTGGGAAACGAACACCCCCCCGTATTCCGTCCCCGCATAGAGTTTTGTCCCGTCCTGGAACAGGGTGACGACCTTCGTATCCGTGAGACCCGCATTCACGGCTCCCCAGGTGACGCCCCTGTCGGTCGAGATGAAGACCCCTGCGCTGTCGTTCCCGGCGAAGAGGCTTGTGCCGGAGTTCAGGAGGACGACGATGTGCGGGACAGGTAGGCCCGAACCGAGTGGAGTCCAGGCTGTTCCGCTGTTGGAGGAGAAGAACAGACCGCCGCGCTCTGTTGCGGCGAGTATGTTCGTGTCGATAGAGGCGAGCGCGTTGACGTTCAGGTCCGTCAGACCCGTGTTGACGGCCGTCCAGCTCGTGCCGCCGTCGGAAGAGACGAACACGCCGCCTGTGTATGTTCCGGCGAAAAGAGTCGTCCCGCGCGCGAGAAGGGAATGAACGTCCCTGTACGTCAATCCCGAATCGACAGGGGTCCAGGTGGCGCCGGCATTTGACGACAGGAACACCCCCCCTCCCAGCGTCCCGGCATAGAGCCGGGTGCCGATGGTTCCATATGCCCTCACCGACTTTGCACCAACCCCCGAATCAGACTCTGTCCAGTTGATCCCGCCGTCAGTGGAGAGATACACTCCCTCGTCTGTGCCGGCGAGTATGCGGGCGCCGGCGCCGGTAAAGGAATAGACGAACCTGTTCGGCATCCCGGAACTCACCGGTGCCCAGGATGTCCCGCCGTTTGTGGAGATAGACGGGCCGCCGTACGTCCCTGCAAGAAGGCGCGGGCCGGCGGCATAAATTGAATAGACGTGCCCTCCGCCCGGTCCGTTTGTCTGAACCCACTGGGCGGAGACAGGCGCCGCACAGAGAGCGGACATCAACAAAAGCCGGGCCGCGCACGCCTCAAAAGCGTGATGCGATCGGTTGGAGCCGGGTTTAGTCAAAGCAAGAATTGTCGCGGGCCGAATCAGCGATTCCATTCAAATCCTTTAGTAGAGGGTGCGATACGGGTCGGTCTTCGGGAGCAGGACGTAGTTCTCCCGGAAGGGCCTCCCGGAACAATTAATGTACGAAAGGGGAACCCGAGACTCAAATCATTTCGACCCGGATGTCGCGCCCAGAATGAAATCCACGATCGGCTGCGGGTTGGGGAGGCTGTGGGGGTGATGGCCGATGCCGGGTTTGCGGATCACGGTTATGCGGCCGCCTGATTCTACTATCCTCTTTTCAAAAGGGTCTGTGTTTTCTTCGATTGGCACGACGACGTCGGCAAGTCCGCAGATGTGCAACATGGGAAATCCCCCGCGCGCTATCTCTGCTGCCATGTCCAGCGGATTCCCCCTGAATGCGAGCGCTTCCTCTTCCGATGCCAGGCCGAAATCATCTTTGAACCTCTGCCATTCCGCCGGGTTCCCTCCCCCCTTCCCCTTCCCCCCCGGCCAGCTCTTCAGATCGAGCACAGGCGCATCAGCATAGATACACGCAACCCGTGAAGGGCTGTGAACTGCCCACCTGTAAATATAGACTCCCCCCCTGCTGAACCCTTCGAGGACCGCTTTCTTTGCGAGCCCGGCCCCGGTAAGCATTTCATAAAACCTGTCCCAGATGCGGATTGCTTCATCATTTCCGAACAACTCTGCGACATCGCAGTATGCGACATGGAATCCCCGTTCGAGGAGCGCGATTTCCGTCTGCGGTTCATGCCCCCAGAACCGGGCTCTCCAGATCCACGGACATCCTCTCGCAATTCTCTTCGGCCTGACAATCCTCGCCTCCCTCCCGCTGAACCTGAAATCAAAACATTCATACCCGTAGTAGTTGCTCCTCGTCCCGGCGATTCCCGCGCGCCCCACAATGTCACACTGCGTCGCCGCGTCAATCATCAGCAGGTCCCTCAACCGGGTGGCGATCATGCCTGCCGGGGGAGGAGATGAGTCTGCCTGCCCGGCGGCATATCCGTCACTACCGAGGAACAGACTGTGGAGATCCACCACCTCGCAACCTGTGGCAAACGCAACTGACCTGACGCGAGGGATTGTCCCGCTCAGGAGGAGGGAATCCGCATTTGTCTCTCCGGGCAATGCCGGCAACGGGAGGAGGAGCATGATGCGAGGCTTCGAAGGGAGGTTCCTGAAGGTGTTGACAATCGCAACGAGCGCATCCCCGGTCAATGTCCCGGTTCCCTCTTCTCCCCCTGCGCTATCGATGCTCCCCGGTTCCACAAAGACAATATCCGGAAGCCATTTCAGCGCCGCCGGGTCGATGGCCGGGCGCACCGGTCGCGTCGTTCGATCCAGGTTCGATGTGCGCCCTTCCGGCGCTCCTCCAATGTGAAATGTCCTGACTTGATATGCATTGCCGAGCATTTTCCGGAGCTCGATGGGATAGGAATCGGCTCCGGATCGTGAGAGAAATGCACCGGCATCCCTCCCGACACATACGATTCGTTCCGGACGTGTCCGCGAATCCGCGGAGCAGGCCAGGAGGTGTATACCGAGGAGAATGAAGCTGAGAGCGGGAGTTCTCATGATCCTGTAAAGACAAGGCTTATTTGCCGGA
>DASVIU010000658.1:0-1977 GCA_036386275.1 Bacteroidota bacterium
GCTTACCAGGATCAGGACCGGCAAGGCGACGACGGCGCTCCTCGACACCGTCAAGGTGGACTATTACGGGACGATGACGCCGCTCGCTCACTGCGGCAACGTCAGCGTCTCCGATATCCACACGCTCACGATCCAGCCCTACGACAAGGGGATGCTCGAACACGTCGCCAAGGCGATCCAGACCGCCAACCTGGGGCTCAACCCGATGAAGGACGGGGATATCGTCCGCGTGCCCATTCCGCCGCTCAACGAGGAACGCCGGAAGGAGCTCGTGAAACTGACAAAGAAATTCGGCGAGGACGGAAAGATCGCCATCCGGAACGTGCGGCGCGATGCGATCGAGCACCTGAAAAAATCCGAGAAGGCGGAACACTTTTCAGAGGACGATCGGAAGAAGGGGGAACAGGAGATACAGAAAGTGACGGACAAGGGGATTAAGGACATCGACAGCCTCCTGGTCCAGAAGGAGAAGGAGATCATGGAGGTGTGAGAAACACACCGCCGTCAAACGAAAAAGCCCCGCAAAATGCGGGGCTTTTTCGTTCTGTAACTTGCCGCCTCACTGTACGTATCAGAATACAGGGAGGACCGCACGAGAAAACCTGGAGGTGGCAATGACGGCACATGACGGAATGCATCGCCTGTACAAATCGCGCGCCGACCGGATGCTGGACGGCGTGTGCGGAGGAGTGGCAGAGTATTTCGGCCTCGATTCGACCCTCGTGCGTCTCGCGTGGGTTCTTCTGATCCTGGTGGGCGGGATGGGGATCCTGCTCTATTTTGTCGCGATGATCATCATGCCCGTCGACCGGTGGGAGACACCGGCCCCCCCCGTGGCCGTCCGGGAACGAAACAGCAAGTTCTGGGGGATCCTGCTGGTGGCGGTCGGGACCGTCTGGTTCCTCGGTAATCTCGGGCTTCCCCTCTGGCACCACTGGTGGGGCCTCGCCTGGGACGTTGTTCTCCCTGTGCTCCTGATACTCGCCGGTGTGGCGTTCATGTTCGGCGGGAGGAACTGGCTCAGCGCGGCGCCCCTGACGTCGGGCCCGTCCCCGGGACCGGAGTCACCGGCGGCGGAGCCGATCCCCTCCGCGCTCCGGACGCGCCTGTTCAAGTCGCGCACGGAGAGAAAGGTGTTCGGCGTCTGCGGCGGGATTGCCGCATACTTCAACGCCGATCCGACGATCGTCCGGCTGCTGTTCATCATCGCGTCGTTCGCTTCATTCGGGTTCATGCTCCTGCTCTATGTCATCATGGCGATCGTCACGCCGCGTGAACCGGTCATGGCGTAGGGAGGAGACCCAATGCACACGCTCCCTGTTCGCAATTTCTGGTTTCCGGTTCTCCTGATACTCATCGGTGCCGGAATGCTCCTCAATCGCCTCCATGTCATGTGGATCGGATGGCCCGCGGTCCTCTGGATGTGTGTGACCGTCGGAGGAGGCGTCAAGCTCTATAACGGACTCGTGCAGAGGTCGCGGGGAGGCGTCTTCTGGGGGCTGTTCTTGTTTGTCCTCGGCGGAGCGTGCCTGCTCCGGTCATACGACGTCCTGTGGCTTGAACCGGGTATCGTTGTCTCCGGACTGTTCCTTGTCGCCGGCGCGGGGTTGATCCTCGCGTTCCTCGTGTCGCGGCGCGACTGGTATCTCCTGGTTCCGGCGGCCTGTTTTCTGATTGTGGGGGGAGCGATCCTTTCGACGGAGCTCGGCTACTGGGCGACCTGGGAGGTGGCGCCGGTCGTGAACAGATGGTGGCCCGCCGGGCTTGTGCTTTTCGGGATGGCGTTGCTCCTCAATTCTCGCTGGCCCGCCCGGCGGCAGGAATAGGAGATTTTCCCCCCGCACGCGCTGTCAGTGCGCCTCCAGCCAGTTCTTTCCCGTCCCGACGTCGACCTTGATCGGGACGGAGAGGGTCATCGCGTCCTGCATCCCCTCCGTGACCAGCCCGGTCATTTTCTTCTCTTCTTCGCGCGGGACT
>DASVIU010000659.1:0-5306 GCA_036386275.1 Bacteroidota bacterium
TTGCCGAGTGAGGCTCCCTGCAGGTTCTTTGCATCTATTTTGATCACCGCGACATCCGTTTGGGGGTCCCGTCCCACGATCTTCGCGGTATATTTCTTTTTGTCCTGCAGGATGACAGTGAGTTTTTCCGCTCCGTCTACAACATGGTTGTTCGTGAGGATGTATCCGTCGTCCGAAACGATCACCCCGGAACCGAGCGCATGAACAACCCGTTTCTGGTCACTCTGCGCATTCCCGAAGAATCGTTTGAAAAACTCATCCCCGAAGAAGTCTTTCAGGGGATCAGAAGGGGAGCTGAACGGGCTTGCCATCTGGCTCACCTGTTCGCTCAGAATCGGAACGACTGACGGGTTTACCTTTGCTGCGGCGGATTCGAATGCGACGCTGAATTGATTGAGAAGTTCCTTCCCTTGGGACGAGACAACAGGGACTTCATTTCCCCCGGCAGAACCATGGCTCTGCTGCGGCTCAGCGACCATGCTGGTTATGAACGCACCTCCACCGACGCAAACAAGGATCAAACCCGCCCCCACAAACCTCTTTACTCTTGACTTTCGGTCCATGCAACACACTCCTTTCCTGTGAATGAATTTTCTCTCGTTCGCTATAAAAAGGCGTAACGGATGCCGATAAGAAGGAGAATTGCGGCGGCTGCGATAGCCAGAATCCCCAGCAATATTCGGCGGCGGCTGAAGGAGATAGGTGTCCATTCAGCGTTGCCATTTTTCGGATGTGACTCCCGGGCCATTAGTTACTCCGTGCCTTATATATACTAAGACGTAGCAGACATTAAGGGAGGATGACAGGAAGATTACAGAATTGTCATGGAACACCGGGATGAAGCGGGCAGGGGGGGAGACCTACAGCAAGTGTGATTTGAGCATTTGGGGGGAGTTTAGCGGGAGATGAACAGTAAAACACGATCCTTTTCCTGATGAGCTTCGAACACTTATGGATCCGTGGTGAGCCTCGGCGATCCACTTTGCGATCGAAAGACCAAGGCCGCTCCCGCCATAAACACGGGAACGGGCTTCATCGACCCTGTAAAACCGGTCGAATATCTTATCCAGGCTTTCGATCGGGATTCCAATGCCCGTATCCTCAATGGATATGGACACTCTGTCTCCATTCCGCTCGTTCTGGATCCGGACCGTACCTCCGGGGTCGGTATAGCGGACGGCGTTCGAGATCAGCGCCCGAAGGAGCTGCCTGAGCCGGACAGGATCTCCAGTGACTATCCCCCGATCATTCCGGTCCAATGTGACGGCGATTTGCCTGTCCGCTGCGAGGATGAGTGCGTCTTCGTAGATGCCATCCACAAGTTCGTGCAGCTTTACAGGTTCTTCGCTGAGGGTCATCTGTCCGGCCTCCACTTTTGCGAGCGTCAGCAGATCATCCACTATACGTGACAGACGGGAGGTCTCTTCAAGATACGTCGATGCGAGCTGTTCCGCCTCAAGGGGAGAAAGAGGCCTCGTCAGCGCGAGTTCAGACTCTCCTTTCAGTATCGTCAGAGGCGTCTTAAGTTCATGTGCAATGCTCAATGAAAACTCTCTGATGTTCCGAAAGGACATTTCCAGCCGTGAAATCATGCTATTGATCGTCGAGATCAACTCGCCGAGTTCGTCGTCCGTCGATCGCGTGATGATCCGGCCAGAGAGGTTACTGGCGGTAATCTCCTTTGCACGTTCGGAGATCTCCCTGATGGGCCGAAGGACGATCCCTGCCATAAGCCAGCCCCCGGAAATAGCGACAAAGAGGACCACGGGTGCGAGCACCGCGAAAATAGAAAGCAGACGCTCCAGCACAGCCTGCGTGACTCTTTCAGTGTACGCGACCTCGATAACGAACGGCGCATCCCGCCGGGCCGCCACGCGCATCACCGTTCCATCGCTGTCCCGTACAGTGTAGACAAGAGTCGCTCCGGCCAGGACACTCTCCCCGACCAGATCTCTATTTTGCCTGTTGTCCGATTCGTAGAGGATATTCCCGCTCGATGACGTCAGCATGACGATGTAGTTCCGCGGGTTGAACATGAAGTGCTCGGTGATCCGCCGCTCGATATCGGACGAGAGTTCCTCCAAAGCCGCCCGGTCGCTTACCCTGCTGCGCTCAACGTCCACAATGCGCGCGATCCAGTCCACCTCCTCCAGAAGATCTTCCTGGAGCGAGGTTTCCTGCAAATGTTTCAGGTAGAGATAGACCGCCGAACCGAAAAGGACGAACGCAATAAGCAGGATGATCGAATACCAGAGGGTTAAGACAAACCGGATGGATCGTGCCTTATGAAGGATCTGCATCGGTTGGTTCTTTCATAACATAGCCAACGCCACGGATGGTATGGATCATTTTTGTCGGGAATCCGTCTTCCAACTTGCGACGAAGGCGGTTCACGAGGACATCGACGACATTTGTCTCGGTGTCGAAATCCATGTCCCAGATATGTTCTGTGAGAGTAACCCTGGTAACGACGCGTCCCTTATTTCGAAGCAAGTATTCAAGAAGTTCAAACTCCTTGTTGGTGAGGGTGATCGGTTTGGTCCCCCGTGCCACGGACCGGGTCAGCAGGTCCATGCGTACGTCCCCCATCTCGAGAACGGAACCGCGTACATCCGTCGATTGCCGGCGCAGAATTGCACGCACGCGCGCGAGAACCTCCGAGAACGAAAAAGGCTTTGGGAGATAGTCATCAGCCCCCGAGTTGAGTCCTCTCACCCGATCTTCAACGTCACTTTTCGCTGTGAGGATCAGGATCGGCGTGTCGATCCCCTGGCGGCGAAGCTGCTCGAGGACTTCTATCCCGTTCATGTTCGGGAGCATGACATCGAGAACGATGGCATCATAGGCTTCGGAGAACGCCAGATGCAAACCTTCAGGGCCGTCCGAAGCGATATCCACGGCGAACGCCTCCGACTGGAAGCCCTTCCTCAGGAACTGTGCAACTTTCCTTTCGTCTTCAACTATGAGAATGCGCATGACGTCACCGGCAAAGTTCCCTTAAAAGATATGTGAAGACCTCCCGACAATCAAGGAGGCAGGATCAAGACTTCGACAGGCTGCGCGCAGGCCGGACCGTCTGCTAGGCTACCGCCGCAGGAACGAGCCGTTTGATCATCGCGACCTTCACAGCGTCGTTCACGCCCAGGCACACGACCATGGCATAAATGAATACCGCGAGCGTCTGCCACCAGGGCAATGGCATGAGTCCCGGGAGACCCACGAACGTCAGTACGGTGCCGGTGAGCGCATCGGCCGCGAGAGCTAACAGGAAGGTCTTGCTGGGCATCGTCGCCCAGAACCAGCGGCGCTCCCGAGCGGACACGATAGAGAATACCGCAAAGTAGAGCAACGTGAGAAAGCTGAAAGTGTAGAGGGCATTGTTGTCGGTCGCCAAACCGAAATGCGACCAACCGATCCACAAGAGGAGAAGAGTCTCTGCCACCATCGCGACGCCCAGCACTACGGATACGGTGATGAAGCCCCCGATATTCCATGTTTCCGGTTTACTGGACGGTCGAACGCGATCGGTGGCAAGGGAGATCTTCGCGAAGTCCGTCATGAATACCAGCAGGAGCATCGCAAAGGCGGAGACAACGAACTTGCCGGTCACCACGAATGAGACTGCCACGAATGCAGCTTTCAGGATTGTCCGGCTGATCTTGTTGATGATCCACGTCAGAATACGCTGGTAGATCGTCCGCCCCTGCTCCACCAGCGCCACGATGTTTGTCAACCCCGGTTCAGTCAGAACGACGCTTGCGGCACCCTTGGCAACGTCGGTCGCGGTGCTTACGGCGATGCCCACCTCAGCCTGGCGAAGCGCGGGCGCGTCGTTGACGCCGTCGCCCGTCATGCCAGTCACGTGCCCCGCAGCCTGCAAGTGCTGCACCACGATGTACTTGTCCTCCGGATACACTTCGGCAAAACCATCGGCGCCCGCCCACGGCTCAGCCGCCTTGTCGCCGGCCTGAGCGCTGGCAGCTTTCAGGTCCGCAACGCGCCGGATATTGGGCAAGCCAACCTCGTGCGCGCTTTCACTCGCGACCGCAAGTGCGTCGCCGGTCAGCATCTTTACCGGAACGCCCAGGTCGCGGAGTTCGACGATAAGTTGCCTGGCATCCGTCCTTGGCGGATCATAGAGCATCACCAATCCGAGCAATGCCGGCGTACCCGTCTCGGGGCCGCGCGCCACCGCCAGCGTCCGATATCCCTTCAGCGCCGATTCGCTGACCCGCGCTTCCAACGCGTCGATCGCCTGGGGCTGAAGTCCGCAGGCCTCGGCGACGGTTCGAACGGCGCCTTTCATCACGCGCAGCCGATGCCCGTTTTGTTCGACCACGGCCTCGGTCCGCCGGTTCTTCGCATCAAACGGCGCGAAGGAAACCCCCGTGACCGCAGGAACACCGCCAAAGACCTGACGCTCTTTCGCGGCGGCCAGGAACGCAAGGTCAATCGGGTCCTGATTGGCTTCCTGGGACGCGCGTGCGCCGGCTAAGAGCACGTCGGATTCCGTCGCGTGCTCCAGCGGGATCACCCCGGTGACGGCCAGTTGGTTCATCGTGATCGTGCCCGTCTTGTCCACGCAGAGCACGTCCATCGTTGCGGCATCCTCCGCGGCGCTGAGGCGCGTGACCAGCACGCCGCGCTTCGCCAGCTCCTTCGACCCGACGGCCATGCTGACAGTGAACATGACGGGAAGAGCGACCGGCACCGCGCTCATCAACAGGACGAGCATGAGCGGGACCATCTCGATAAGCGGCGCTCCGCGAAAGAGCGACATGACGATCACCACGCCGAGCAGTGCACCGACGATAACGAAGAGCCAGCGGACGACCTTCGCCACCACCGCTTCGATGTGAAGCTTCGGACGCGCCTGCTGCACGAGTTCGGTCGTGCGGCCAAAGGAGGTTTTTGCCCCCGTCAGGATGACCACCCCGTTACCTTCGCCCCTGCGGACGACGGACCCCGACGAGAGCACGTCGCCGGGTACCCTGTCGACGTCCTTCGACTCGCCAGTGAGAGCCGACTGATCAACGCTCAGGGCTCCGGTCAGGAGCTTGACATCGGCGGGAATGATGTCGCCCGCGCGCACACGGAGGATGTCCCCCGGGACCAGATCCCGGGCGGGAATGACTTGCCAACTCGCCTCGCGCAGGACCCGCGCACTGACCTGCAACCGTCTCCGCAGGGTCTCGACGACGCCGGCGGCCCGGCGCTCCTGCATGAAGCTCACCACGGCGTTGATCACCAGCAGCGCGCTGACCACCGTGAGGTCCGAGTATTTTCTGAGGACGGCCGACAGGACC
>DASVIU010000660.1:0-7246 GCA_036386275.1 Bacteroidota bacterium
TGAGGGGGGGAGGGGGGGGGGGGGGGGGGGCGTCACGGGATACCGGGATTTCCGCGAGCTGCTGGAAAGGAAGGACATCGACGTTGTGCATATCGCGACACCTCCTCACTGGCACGCCCTGATCTCGATTGCCGCTGCGAAAGCGGGAAAAGACATCTGGTGCGAGAAGCCCATGACAAGGACGATCGCCGAGGGGGAGAATGTGGTCGAGACGGTCCGCGCGTACGCGCGCATGTTCCGCGTCAATACCTGGTTCCGATTCAGCGGGGACATGTTCTATGACAGCGGCGGGACCGCCCGCGAGTACCGGAAGCTTGTGCAGAGCGGGATGCTGGGCTGGCCCCTGACTGTGACAATCGGGGCTGCAACCGGGTTCAACTGGAAATTCTACCATTGCGGCAGAACGGACCTGACCCCCCGGTGGATACCCCCGCAGCTGGATTATGATTTCTGGCTCGGCCCCGCACCCTACAAACCGTACCATCCCCACCGGGTTCACTACACATTCCGGGGATACTGGGATTACGACGGCGGGGGGCTGGGGGATATGGGACAGCACTATCTGGATCCGGTCCAGTACATACTCGGCAAGGATGGTGAAAGCCCTGTTGCCGTTGAAGCGGACGCCGCTGCGCAGCATCCCGACGCGATCGGCTCTTTTCGAAGGATTCTGATCACCTACGCGGACGGGTGCCGGATCATACTCGAAGGAGAGCGTGAGAAGGATGAAATTCCGTTTATCGAGGGGCCGGATGGAAAGCTGTTCAAAGATTTCCGCTCCACCATAGCGAACCTTAAAGAGAAAATCGCCGCGTTCCCCGAGCCTGAGCCCGTCGTGACCGATTTCATGGAGTCAGTCCGGACCCGGCGGAAGTTCGCGCTGAATGAAACGAACGCGCACCGCTCTGCGACGCTTGTCAATCTGGGCAAAATTTCCTGGCAGCTCGGCCGGGCCGTGTATTTTGACCCGGGGACACAGCGGTGCATCAATGATGAAGCTGCCAATCGTCTGATCGATCCCCCCATGCGTGCACCATGGCACCTGTAGCAGTTTCTCTAAGTCATTGCGAGTCCGGTCTGTCATTGCGAGTCCGGTCTGTCATTGCGAGTCCGGTCTGTCATTGCGAGTCCGGTCTGTCATTGCGAGCGAAGCGAAGCAATCTGGAAATAAGCACATCATGAATAATCTCCTGAGTCTTCTCGCACTTTTCACAGGGGTGCTCATATTCCCGTCGTGCGCCTCGACGAACTCCCCGGCACTCTCTGCTCCCGGGATCACGCTCACACAGCTCCTGGAGAGGATGCCCCCGCGCGACACGATCGAAGCGCGCTGGGTGTGTTCCTCCGTGATCGGTATGGGACCGGATGCCATACTGCAGATCTGCAGCAGGCTCGGCCGGCCGGGGACGGATCAGGACACACAGGCCGAATTTGCACTGCAGGGACTTGCTTCCTATGTCACCGGAGCCGGGAGGGAAAACGAGCGGATGATATTTGTCGGTGCACTGGGGAAGGCGCTGGATGTGGTGCGGTCTCCGGAGCAATCGGCGTTCATTCTCGGCCGTATTCAGTTGGCGGGGAAAGGAGAATCAATCGGTCTCCTCGCCCGGTTCCTGAAAGATGAGCGGCTCTCTGAACCGGCGGCGCAGGCTCTTGTTGCAATCCGGGAGGGGGCGGAACTCCCACTCCTGTCGGCATTGCCGGCGTCGCGCGGCAATACCCGGATCACGATCATCAAGAGTCTCGGCGATCTCCGGAGCCGGAGCGCTGTCGATCCACTCCTCGGCGAGTCCGCCTCTGACGATTCCCGCATCCGTATGGCGGCGCTCTATGCGCTTGCGAACATCGGGGACCGCCGTGCTGAAGATGTTCTCGCAAAGGCTGCCGCCGCTCCGGCCCATGACGAAGTCACCTCGTACTATCTCCTCTTTGCGCGGCGGGAGGCGGAGTCGGGGAACTCCTCCGGGGCGCTCCGCATCGGAGAGCAGCTCTTCGCAAGCCGCTCCGTGCACGTTCAGATCCGCGCGGCCGTCCTGGATCTGATAGTCCGGTCGAAAGGTGAAAGCGCAATTGACGATCTCACGGACGCAATGGCGGATTCGAGCAGCACGATCCGGAGTGCGGCGCTCCGTCTTGCATCGCGCATCCCCGGACGATCAGCCACAGACAGATGGGTTGCGTGTCTTGAGAGTGCCGGCTCGCGAAGCGAGATCATCTCCATGCTCGGTGACCGGGGGGACACGAGCGCATATCCGGCGGTTGTCTCCGCCTTGAGCGATGCGGATGCCCGCGTGCGGGCCTGCGCCGTTGATGCGGCACTCCGCCTCAGGAAGGAGGAGTCGCTCCCCGTGCTTCTCTCCGTTCTGGAGCGAAGCCGGGATGCCCGTGACATAGCGGCGGTCAAAGGAGCGCTTGAGCGGCTTCCTTCGAACCGCGTCATACCTCCTGTTATTGCGTCACTTTCACGGGTCACGGCACCTGCCTGCGTGATGCTCCTTGAGTATGTCGGAAAATCGGCCGGCGCCCCGGCGGAGCCGGTATTCTCTTTTGCAAAGAGCGCTGACGCCCCCGTGCACCTTGCCGCTCTGAAGACGCTCGGTGCGGTCGGCAGCGAGAATGACGCGGGGCGACTGATCGCGCTCCTCCTCGCCGAGGAGAGCCAGGCCGGGCGTGCGGTTGCCCGGAATAGCCTCGTGGCGCTCTGCACGCGGATCCCCGATCCGGAGAAGCGGACGGAAAGTCTTCTCGCTGCATACCGGAGCGCCGCGCCGCCCCAGCGTGAAATCCTCTTGCATGTGATCAGCCGTCTGGGCGGACGCAGGGCTCTTGCACTTGCCTCCGGGGAAGCCCGCAGCAAAGACCCCGGGATGCGCGATGCCGCGGTACGTGCTCTTGCCGATTGGCCGGCAATGGACGCCTTCGACACGCTTCTCGTCATCGCCGGAAGCAAAGAAAAGCTGAACCTTCGTGTGCTCGCGCTGCGCGGCGCTGTGCGGCTTGTTGAAAATGCTCCGATCCCGGCGGCCTCTGCGGTCCTTTATCACGAGCGGACACTCGCTCTGGCGGAGCGGCCGGATGAAAAACGCCTCGTGCTGGGAGCGGTGGCAAACCTCCGCAGCGGGGAAGCACTGAGGGAAGTGATACCGTATATCAGCGACGACTCCCTGGGGCTGGATGCGGCGATGGCGGCGGGCAAGATTGCAGCCGATAAGAATAATGGACTCGGATCCGCCGGGGTGGCGAGAGCATTCATAGAGTCAATGGTCCCCGGCCGCTTCCGCAGCCGGGTCGTGCATAACTTTGACGCGGCGGGGGGGACGAATGAGCCGCCGGAGGGATTCACGGCACTTTTCAACGGAAGGAATCTGGACGGGTGGAAAGGACTTGTTGAGAATCCCGTCGCACGCGCGAACATGACGCCGGATCAGCTCTCTCTTGCGCAGGCTCACGCCGATTCGGTGATGAGGGCACACTGGTCCGTCTCAGACGGGATACTCCTGTTTGACGGAAAGGGGGAGAACATCTGCACCGCCCGGGACTATACCGATTTCGAAATGATCGTTGACTGGAAGATCGAAAAGAACGGCGACAGCGGGATCTACCTCCGGGGGTCCCCCCAGGTTCAAATCTGGGATCCCTCGCAATGGCCGGAGGGATCAGGGGGGCTCTACAACAATCAGAAGAATCCGGCCAAACCCCTCCAGCGTGCGGACCGGCCGGTAGGCGAGTGGAACTCATTCCGGATCGGTATGACCGGAGAGAGAGTGACCGTCTGGCTCAACAGCGTCATGGTCGTTGACAGCGTCGTGCTCGAGAACTACTGGAACCGGTCGATCCCGATATTCCCCGCGGGCCAGATCGAGCTGCAGTCACACAACAGTCCGCTCCACTTTCGCAATATATTCATCCGGGAGATCCCTTCCCGGAAACCTCTGTTTGACGGGAGTCTCTTTAACGGAGTGGATCTCACGGGATGGGAGACTGTCGGGGGGAAGGAAGGGAGCTGGGGTGTGGAACAGGGGGTGCTCTACACGATCGGCGAGGGTGGAGGATGGCTTTCGACCGTGCGGGAGTACGGCAATTTCGAGCTCAATTGTGACTTCCGCATGGCGGAGGGGGGTAACAGCGGTGTGTTTCTCCGCTCGCCCCGGGAAGGCGATCCGGCCTATACCGGCATGGAGATTCAGGTCCTCGATGACTATGCAGCCGAATATGCAAGTCTCCAGGCCTGGCAGTACTGCGGGAGCATCTACGGGGTGCAGGCCCCGTCGCTGCGCGCGAGCAGGAAGGCGCACCAGTGGCAGCACTATACAATCGTCACCCGCGGCCCTCACGTCTCGGTCACGCTCAACGGTCAACTGATCGTCGATGCGGATCTGATTTCCCACATGGACAAAGAATCGACACATCCCGGGCTCAAAAGGCGCTCGGGGTTCATCGGACTTCAGTGCCATACAGCGAGAGTGGAGTTCCGGAATATCACATTGAAAGAAATTGAGTGGAACGAAGAGAATGACACACATTGATCGACGGAAATTCCTTGGCTATGCCGCCGCGGCCGGGGCGGGCCTTCTCCTGACCCGGACGCGCGCACAGGGGGCGCCCGGGAAGCGGCATGAATCGTCGGACGAATTACGGATCGCACTGATCGGCGCCGGGGCGCAGGGGCAGGTGCTCATGAACTCCTGCCTGAAGATCCCCGGTGTCCGCTTCCAGGCGGTGTGCGACATCTGGGAGGCGTACAATTTGCGCCGCGCGCAGCGGATGCTGGAGAAGTTCGGCCAGAAAGTGAATGCCTATGAGGATTACCGGCAGATGCTTGAGAGGGAAAAGGGGCTGGACGCGGTCCTGATTGCCACGCCCGACTTCTGGCACTCGCCGCAGACGGTGGATTGCCTCTCTGCAGGACTCCATGTGTATTGCGAGAAAGAGATGTCAAATACGCTTGAGGGAGCGCGCCGGATGGTCCGCGCGGCACGGAAGTCGGGGAATCTTCTGCAGATCGGCCACCAGCGCCGGAGCAATCCGCGCTATCTCCACTGTTACCGGAAGCTGATACGCGAGGCGGGGATCCTGGGACGAATGACAACCGTGAACGGGCAGTGGAACCGCTCAGTGCAACCGGACAACGGTTGGCCCAAGGGAGCCGTCATTGACGGAGCGATACTCAGGAAATACGGGTTCAGCTCGATGGGAGAATTCCGCAACTGGCGCTGGTACCGTCACCTCGGCGGCGGGCCGGCAGTGGATCTCGGCTCCCACCAGCTCGACATCTACAACTGGTTCCTTGACGCAAGGCCGGCGTCGATTGTCGCCAGCGGCGGAACCGATTACTACGACCGGAAGACGCACGAGTGGTTCGACACCGTCCTTGCGACATTCGAATACGAAACCCGGAAGGGGAAGGTGCGCGCCTTCTACCAGACGATCTCCACGAACAGCAACCAGGGATACTTCGAGAGTTTCATGGGGGATCAGGGGACCCTGGTGATCTCCGAATCCGCCGGCCGGGGCGCCGCTTACCGGGAGCCGGCGGCTCCCGACTGGGACAAATGGGTGTCGCTCGGTTATCTCGACGCGCCCGCGGCGGAGTTGAAGAAGCCGCAGACGGATGCTGTGCTCGATGTGCGTGAGACGCTTGCCCCCCCATCGTTCGAGCTCCCGGTGAAGTTCAGCGACCCGTATCACAAGCCTCATCTGGAAAACTTTTTCAACGCGGTCCGGGGGAAGGAAAAGCTCAACTGTCCCCCTGAGGTGGGGTATGAGACCGCTGTAATGGTGCTCAAGGTGAATGAAGCTGTCGAGTCGGGAAAGAAAATCACGCTCGCCCCCCGTGAATTCGTGGCATAGATCGTGGAGAAAATGTCACACGGAAGACATATCCCTTTGAATAAAATTCCGCCGCGAGCCCCCGGCCGCGACCCGCATGACGGGGACGACAGACGCACCGGGCTCATCCTTCTTCTCCTCACGTTTGCATTCGGTGTGGCACTCGCCCGGGCACAGGAGAACGTGGGAGACGTCCCGGACGGGAACCGCTCGGTCCCCGTCCACCTGCTCAAGCTCTATGACGAGTTCGGCCATCTGATCAGGCTGGACGACAAACCGCTCATGCCGTTCTCGACAAAGGAAACATGCCGCAAGTGCCACGACTACGAGAAGATCCGTCACGGATGGCACTTCAATGCGGTTGATTCCGGCGTGAGCGCGGGACGGCCCGGGGAACCCTGGATACTCGTCGACCCGGGGGCCGCGACACAGATTCCCCTTTCATACAGAAGCTGGACGGGGACGTACCGGCCGGCTGATGTGGGACTCTCGACGTTCGCCTTTCTCAAGACATTCGGCCGCCATCTCCCGGGCGGGGGGGTGGGAGAAAAAGACGGGGATCTGAATGACTACATGCGCTGGCAGGTATCCGGCACGCTTCCGGTGAACTGTCAGAGCTGCCATAACGCAGATCCGGGACAGAGTCAGGCGGAGTTCGGCCTTCAGGTCATGCGACAGAACTTCCGCTGGGCCGCCGCCGCAAGCAGCGGGTTTGCAACGGTGCAGGGATCCGCCGGCGAAATGCCGGACAACTATGATCTTTACTCTGCTGTCCCGCCGGAGAAGTCCGATGAGCTCCCCCCCACGGTGACATATAACTCCTCGCGCATGGATGTGGCGGGGCGGGTCCTGTTCAACGTTCCCCGGAGGATCCCGCCTTCACAGTGCGAGTTCTGCCACTCATCCAGTGTGATCGATCCGGCGCACCCTGAACGCTGGGAACGAGAAGAGGATGTCCACATCGCCGCGGGGATGCTCTGCGTCGATTGCCACCGGAACGGGATCGATCACCGTATGATCCGCGGCTATGAAGGTGAATCTGATCAAAGAGGCCAGCCTCGAGTCGCATCGTACACGTGTCGCGGATGTCATCTGGGGGGCAGCGACGAACCTGTCCCGCTGGAAGGGAGAAGGGGAGCTCCCCATCCGGAGCACCTGGGGATTCCACCCGTCCATTTCGAGAGGCTTGCCTGCACCGCCTGTCATAGCGGTCCGTGGCCTGGTGCAACCACATTCAGAGTCAAGACTTCCAGGGGACACGCACTCGGGATCCCGAAGACCGACAGAGCAGACGACGCGCTTCCTCAGATTGTTACGCCGGTCTTTGCAAAGCAAATCGACGGAATATACGCCCCCCACGATCTTTTCTGGCCCGCGTTCTGGGGCTACGAGAGAAAGGGTGCGATTGCGCCGATCG
>DASVIU010000661.1:0-2473 GCA_036386275.1 Bacteroidota bacterium
ACGATCAAGATCTACACGGAGGTTGGCGAGCTGATCAAGGAGATCATACATAACAACGGGAGCGGCGACGAGTACTGGTATTCCAATACGTCGTCGGGACAGGTGATCGTGAGCGGCGTGTATATCGTCGTCTTTGAAAACTCCCAGACGGGCGAGAGGACGATAAAGAAACTTGCCGTCATACGTTAACTCTGAACCGGGGTATTCCATGAGAACTTCAAGATTCACGCTCCTCATTTTTCTCTGCGCGCTGTCAGTCTGGACCGCCGCCGGACAACAGAAGCTCGCCCAGACGGGGATGAAATTCCTTACCGTGGGGGCTGATGCAAGGGGTGAGGGTCTCGGCGAGGCGATGACGTCCATCGAAGGGAACGCGTCGGCGATGTTCTTCAATCCAGCGACCATGGCCCGGATGCAGACCCTCACCAGCGTTTCGGTGAGCGGCGCAAAATTCATTGCTGACATCAACCATGCCGAGATGGGCATAGCGTTCTCGCCGGCGGGCGGTGACTACGGTGTGATCGGCGTATTCATCCACTTCGTGGACTACGGTACGTTCGACGGAACGATACTCGCTCCGAACGAACAGGGATTCATTGAGACCGGCCCCTTCCATCCCTCCGGGATGGCGATAGGCCTCAGCTATGCCCGGGCGCTGAACGACAAGTTCTCGCTCGGCGGGAGCGCCAAGTGGGTCAGGCAGTCCCTGGGCATCAGCGTCAACGGCTACGACGCGGCCGGGAACGAAATCAAGACCAACAATTCACTGGGTGTCCCGGCGTTCGACTTCGGTCTTCTCTACCGGACGGGGTTCAAGAGCCTGAACTTCGGCATGGTGGTCCGCAATTTCTCGAAGGAGGTCGAATACGAGAAGGAGAGCTTCCAGCTCCCTCTGACCTTCAGAATCGGTGCGTCGATGAACGTACTCGACCTGTCGAACATACAGAAGTCCGACCATGCCCTCCTGCTCACGCTTGATGCTGAGCACCCGCGCGACTTCGCAGAGATGGTCCGCTTCGGAGCGGAATACGTGTTTCAGGATTTTCTTTCGCTCCGCGTTGGTTACGTGTCGCCGCAGGACGAATACAAGTTCACCTACGGCATCGGCGTGCACACAAGCGGGACCGGACAGTCGATGGGCATCGGGGTCGATTACGCCTTTACTCACTGGACCACGTTTGGCGATGTCCACCGGTTCTCACTGCAGTTCTCGTTATAATCAGGAAACGGCACACCCATGAGACATTCAGCTCGCACTTTGTCGCTCGCAACGGCCGTCCTCTTCGGCACATTCTCCGGATGTACGAAGAAGCCGGACCCGAGCCTCTATGATCCCAACTGGCAGAGTCTCCCCGCGCCGACGATTACGTCGATAAGCCCTCCCAAGCCCGCGCTGGCGGGCGTCTCGACAGTGACGATTACCGGGACCAACTTCTCGCCGGCGAAGGCTAACGACGTTGTGTACTTTGATGCCACGTCGGCGGCGATCCTCACGGCCTCGGCGACGCAGATTACGGCCAGGGCGCCGAATGTTGTGAAGGACTCTATACTCGTCACGGTGGCCGTGCTGGGATCACAGTACTTCAGCAATTACTTCGCCTACAATCTCGCCGCGGCTGTGGTGACTTTCCCCTTATTGGTTCCGGGCGAGGTGCCATACGGTATTGAATGCGACACGTCGGGAAATCTGTACGTGTCGATGATCTCTGGCGGAACCGGCGTCGGCGTGAAGAAAATTACGCCGGATGGGACGAGAGCCGATTTTTCTCCCCAATTCAGCTCCGCCGTCAACCACTGGACGGGGATGAAGTTCGGCCCGGGGCACTTTCTCTATGCCGCAGCGGGGAGGAATATCGTGTTCCGGATGCCGGCGGGTGGAGGGGCCTCTGCGGTCTGGGCGAGTGCGCTGGGGGGCACCGTCTCTGATATTGACTTCGACCAGCAGGGGAATCTCTGGGGGGCCGGCCCGGGCGGGGTTATTGTTGAAGTGAAACAGGACCTCACCAAGAAGTCTTTCCCGTTTGCCGGCACCGCGTCTTCCGCGCGTGTCTTCGGCGGCAATCTTTATGTCGCCGCTCACCGGGACTCACTCGTGAAGATTTGGTCACTTCCCATAATTGGTGACAGCCTCGGTGCCGAACAGGTCTATTTCGATTTCGGCTCACACTACAGCGGCTACGATGCCTTTGCGATCACATTCGCTTCAGACGGGTCTCTCTTCGTGGGGACGAACGCCCCCGCCGCGATCGTTCTCGTTCATCCTGATCAGACATTTGAACCCTATTACCCGGGTCTCCTCCTCCCTCAGCCGATCGCGTTTGCCTGGGGGAAGGGGACGACGATGTACCTGAGCAGGGGAGGAAGCGCCAATCCGACGATACTGCAGAAGCTGAACATGCAGACGTCCAGTACGCCGTACGCAAGTGCGCCGTACTATGGCCGCCTGCTTCCGTGAGCGTGCACTGCGACTGAA
>DASVIU010000662.1:0-7870 GCA_036386275.1 Bacteroidota bacterium
CCCCGCCGCCGACGTAGGAATGGCCAATGTTAAGTTCGGAAATCATTTCGCCGATGACGTACGTCAGGTCCGCCCGGTGATTGACAACCGGCAACAGGACTTCGTACTTCTTCCGGATCCCTGTCCCGTCCACGCCGTGGAGGTGGGGGTCGAACAGGAAGTCCCGCATCTGCCTCCAGCACTCCCTGAATATCTGGTTCCATTCGGCCCGGCGGTCGAGATCCACCTTCATGTCCGCGAGGTTCAGGTGCTCCTTGGTGTCGATTTTTGAGGACGGCAGGTCGATGATGGCGTAGTCGCCTGCCTGGTTCACAAGCATCTTCTTCCCGTCGGAGGAGATCTCGAACCCGTTCACCTCGCCGAGCTCGGTTTCCTTCAGTTTGTCGAGTTCATAGAGGAAGAGTTTTGACTTCTCATCCTTGCTTCCGTTCCTGGTATAGTAGAGCTTGTCGCCGGCGGATTTCAGGTTGCGGTACGCCGAGCCCGGGATGGGGAGGGCGGCGATGCGTGACTGTATCCCCCGGGGATCGACCGTGACCGTCACCGGCTTCTCCGGTTCCTTCTTCTCCCCGCCTTTTCCCTTCTCCGGTTCTTTGAGTTTGACTTCGTCGCTTTTTGGCTCGAAGGGGGACTTTGTTGCCTGCGCCAGCGTGATGAGGTAGATCCCCGCCATATCGCGATAGATGTGGTTGAACTCCAGCTGGCCGAACACCGGGCGGAAGTTTCTGTCGGAGACAAAGAAAAGATACTTTCCGTCGGAACTGAATGCGGGCCCGTACGATTCGTACCAGCCGTCGGTAATTTCGATTGTCTGCTTGCTCTCCACAGAGTAGAGCTGGACGGTCGCGAGTTTCTTTTCTTCGGGCTTCGCGTATGCGATCCATTTGCTGTCGGGAGACCAGCAATAATCCGTGAATTCCCATGCCGTGGCCTGAGAGACCTGCGTGACCGACCGGGAGTCGACGTCGACGTATTGCAGCCGCAGTTTCTTGTCCGCCCACAGGATCTTCCTGCTGTCGGGCGACCAGTAGGGCTGGTACTTGTATGTGTCGCTGCCGGTGGTGATCTGCCGGGCAGCGGAGAGGCCGTCCTGCGGGGCGATCCAGATTTCATCCTCGCCGGATGCATCGGAGACGAAGAGGATCGATTTTCCGTCCGGCGACCATTTGGAATTCCGCTCGTGCACCCCGGGCGTCCCTGTGAGGTTCCGTGTGTTCCCGTATTTCGAGGGAACCGTGAAGACGTCTCCGCGCGCCCCGAAAAGTGCCCTGCTCCCGTCCGGAGCAATCTCGTAGTTTGTGACCTCCTTGCCCACGTCATGGAGGCCCCCCCTCCCAGAGGCGAAGTCCTCCCCGATCATGATGCTCACTTTCTGTGTCTGCCCGGATGCCAGGTCGAACCGGTAGATGAACCCCGCGTTCTCGAAGACGATCGCGTTGTCGCCGAGCGAGGGGAACTTGATGTCATACTCCGTGAAACTCGTCAACTTTTCCGTTTGCCCGCCGCCGGTGTCGTAGACGTAGAGATTGAACCTCTTGTTCTCATCCCTGTCGGAAACGAAATAGATCCTGTTGCCGCTCCACATCGGGTAGACGTCCTGCGCCGGGTTGTTCGTGATATCCGTCGTGGTCTTCGAAACGAAATCATAGATCCAGATGTCGTCGGCCTGTCCCCCGCGATACCGTTTCCACGTCCGGAATTCACGGAAGACACGGTTGTACGCCATTTTTGTCCCGTCCGGGGAGAATGAACACCACGCGCCGCGCGGGAGCGGGAGTTGCTCGGAGGACCCGCCTGTCAGAGCGACGCTGAAAAGCTGGCCTTTGAAATCGTTCCATTCGATCCAGCGTGAGCGGTACACGATGTGCGAAGCGTCCTTCCATGTCATGACGATATTGTTTGGACCCATCCTGTCCGAGACGTCGTCTCTTCCGAGCGTTGCCGTATAAGTGAGACGGCGCGGCACTCCCCCCTCCGCGGGCATGGCATACACCTCCGTGTTTCCGTCGTATTGTCCGGTGAACGCGATGGTTCTGCCGTCAGGGGAGAAACGGGCGAACATCTCGAATCCGGGGCTGTCTGTTAACCTCCGTGCAACCCCCCCCGTAGAGGAGACGGTGTACAGATTTCCTGCATAGGTGAATACGATCTGGCTTCCATGTATCGCGGGGAAACGGAGAAGACGCGATTCCTGCTGGGCCGGCAGGAGCGCCGACCCCAGAGCAAAGAACACGATCAATGTAAAGAGACGAGAGACGGACATGGAGGATTTCCTCGTGTGGGTTGGACAAGGGGCATGAACACAATAATACGGAACAGATGTGGATAAGTTCCACTAATTTTTGCGGATTCGCTTTTTGGGTGAAAATTCCATATGTTGATTTACACCATCAAGGAAGGGGGAGTATGAAGATATTGGGAAAGCGTTACACCGGTGGTTCTCTGCAGCTTCCTGTTCCGCTCGACCTCAAACCGGAAATCGTGACGAGACTTCGGACTACCGGGCAACAGGTGAGTGCACTTTACTGGCTGGAGTTCTGGCACGAAGCGCTTGACAGAGCGATCGTCATAAACACAAACAATCGGAAACCCGTCCAGGATCTGAAAAGGGTAGAACGAGAATACGCTGGCATGATCGAAACCCTGAAAGAAGGATTGAAGCAGTCATCAATAAAAACGGCCTGAAGGCGACAACTCCGGCCACGGAATACGTCAGAGTTTCGCGAATGTGGTGAGCCGGCCTCCTTAAGAAGTGTTGCAGAAGCTCATTGGCAGGAACCTCTTTTGCCCCTCCCGTTATGCAGGGGGGGAGCGAAAGGGGTTTTTTGTTTTCTCGCGGAGTCACTCATGACCATGGATTTTGCACATACGACACTCGGACGGACCGGCCTCCGCGTACACAGGCTCGGGCTCTCCGCAAGCTACAGGCCGGGCCCTCATGCACTCGAGCGCGCTGTGGAGCGGGGCGTCAACTACTTTTTCGGATACGGGTTCGACGGGCAGATGACACGCTTCATGTGCTCGCTCCTCGGGAAGGAGAGGGAGAGGTATGTCGTTGCCACGGGAGCGTACAACCTGATTTTCGGATACCCGGATCTTCGCCGTTCGCTCGAGAAGAGGCTCAGACAGTTCGGGACAGAATACATAGATATCTTTCTCTTCCTCGGAGTCATGAAGGAAAAGCAGTTCCCGCTCCGTGCCCGTGACGAGCTGTACAGGCTCAGGGAAGAAGGGAAGGTCCGGTTTGTCGGCATGTCATGCCATGACAGGAAGTTTGCGGGGAGAATGGCGGAAGAGGGGGGACTGGACGCGCTCATGATCAGGTACAACGCCGCGCACAGGGGGGCAGAGCAGGACATATTTCCGCACTGTGCGGCACACGACCCCGGTATCATCAGCTACACTGCCACCCGATGGTCATTCCTGCTTCGGCCGCCGAAGGGGTGGCCCCCTGACGGCCGTGTCCCTTCAGCCGGGATGTGTTACCGGTTCGTCCTCTCCAACCCGTCTGTGCATCTCACGTTGACTGCGCCGGGGAATGCGAAGGAACTGGACGAGAACCTCGATGCACTTGAAAAGGGTCCATTGAGTGATGAAGAGGCCGGCTTCATGAGGTCATTCGGTGATGCCGTCCACCACACGAAGAAGTGGTTCATGTAGCCCCGTGGCGCCTTGTCCATCCCACGCCGGGCAGGAACATTCCGCTGGTTCTCATGTACGCCGCATACGTGGTTCCGAATTTCTTCACGTTCTCCTCTTCCTCTATCCTCGCGGTGAAGAACAGGAACATCGATGCAAACACGGTCGCCAGCAGACCCTCTGCAGAAAGATGCTTGAGGCAGGCCCCCCACGCCAGGAAGAGGAGTGAGCTGTAGAGAGGATGCCTGATACGGCTGTAGACCCCAACCGTGACAAGTCGTGTCGTATTTTCAAAGTCGAAGTTCGGACCTCCCGGCGGGGCGGGCACCGCTGCGCCTGCGTTTCTGAGTCTGACGAACCCGCTTACCGCGAGGCAGATGGAGAGCACCAAGAGGCCCCAGGAGACGATCTGAAGGGGAGAGAAAGGGGTGTCAAACCAGAATGGAAGGTTCAGGATGATCTGAAGTGCGATCGCCTCCCATGCGAAGAACCTGTAGAATCCATGACTCCCGGGCGCCCGGAGGGATCGTCGCGAGAACCACGCGAGCAGGAGCGTGACGACAAGAATGATAATGAGCTGGTTCATCGGTGCACCGTGTCCTACATCCAGACACCCGGTATCTTCTCTCCACACGCCTTGCACTTCCCGTTCTCGATTTCCTTCTTGAGCACGGTAAATCCCCGCCGTTCCACGGCGATCCTCCCGCAGCGGGGACAGAATGTGTTCTCCGCGTTGTGCCCCGGGACGTTCCCGATGTAGACGTAATGGAGTCCGGCCTTCATCGCAATCGTTCGTGCCTTCTCCAGTGTCGCAACAGGCGTCGGGGGAAGCTGGTTCAGTTTATAGAGGGGAGTGAACCTGCTGAAGTGGAGCGGCGAATCCTGTAATCCGTTTGTGCAAAGCCATTCGGCCATCCTTCTGATCATGTCCATGTCGTCGGTCCATGTCGGTATGACCAGGTTGGTGATCTCGAGCCATACCCCTTCCTCTTTGAATACCTTCAATGTCCGCAACACGGGATCGAGCCTTGCTGAATTCAGTTCGACATACACTTTGTCGTCGAAGCTCTTGAGGTCGATGTTTGCAGCGTCGATAACCCTGCAGAGTTTGCGCAGGGGGGTCTCGTTGATGTACCCGCTCGATTTCCAGATATTGCGGAGTTTGTGTTTGTGCGCCAGGTCTGCGGTGTCATACGCGTATTCGTAGAACGTCACAGGTTCTGAATACGTATACGCGATGGAGGCGCAGCCCGTCCGTTCGCATTCCTCCACGACCTTCCCGGGCATAAGGTCGGCGTTTTCCGTTTCGTCGGGACTCATCTGGGAGATCTGCCAGTTCTGGCAATTGAGGCACCTCAGGTTGCACCCCGCGGCAGCGATGGAGAATGCCTGTGTGGAAGGGAGGAAATGGAAGAGGGGCTTCTTCTCGATCGGGTCAATATGGACCGCGCACGGATTACCGTACGCCGTCGAGTAGAGTTTTCCGCCGATGTTGACCCTGTTCCGGCAGCGGCCGGTCTCACCGGGACCGAGCACGCATCCATGGGGACATTTGAGGCAATGGAGCCCGGAGGAGGTGGACTCATAAAAGAGTGCCTCCGTGCTCCACTTCCCACCTCCGCCCGCGGGCGAAAAACCGAACAGTGAGGTGATCTCCGGGGGGAGACTCCTGTCTCTTCCGGGACCGAACATGCATGACCCCGCGCCAAGACAGCAGAGTCTCAGGAATTCCCGTTTGCTGTATCTTCTCATGTGTATCTCCTCCTTATGTCGGCGCGGGCCGCGTCCGGCCTGAAGCACCTGTTCTTCATGCGTATGCCGCATATCTCTTCCGCACTATCAGGGAGAGCACGCCTCCTCCTGCGGACACGACACCCGCCAGGACGCTCACGCTCATGAGGCCGAAGAGAGGTATCGCATAAACGCTTATGAAAAGGGCCCCGAGTGCGGACCCGAACAGGTCGAGTCCGTACAACTCCGAGGCGACTTCGGTCGTGCCGCCACGGCGTACCCGCGTGGCGATTGCGAATTCGATTCCGGTCAATACCGCCGCGGTAAAGGCGATGGCGGTGATCACGCACTGGACGAGCAGGGGGTAGGAGATCATCGTCTGCAGCCAGAGCAGCACGATCGGAAGAAGGAGGCAGACGACCGAGACTGCGAACTGCACGATGATAAAATTGTCGATGCCGGGTCGCCGTACGATCCTTCCTGCCAGGAGCGTGCCGGCGGCAAGTCCCGCCATGAACGCCGTGATGACAATCCCCGTCATCTGAAACAACGAGCCGCACAGGACCTGGAATGACACAAGGAGGACGATCTCCACTGTCGAGGCTGCAAACCCCCCTGCAAAAATTCCCGCTCCGACGGCGCTGAATCGCCCGAGCAGAAGCAGGAGCGCAAAGCCCGCTGTCAGAAGCCATGGGCCGGGGTAGAATCCGAAGTAACTCAACCAGTACGCCAACTGCCGGTAATAGCAGACGGGCTTGAAGTCTCTGTTGAGAACCGCGGACGTGTCTATCGCGGAAGTTATCTCCGCGCTCCGACGGGCGATCAGGCGGTCGTCCAGGTAGAAGTGGTTGACGTAGAGCGTGCTGACAGCCCGCCTGTCGATCAGCCGTGCGATGCCGATATCCAGCGGTCCGTCGGAAGCCAGGAAGTAATTCCGGTCACCCGGGACGATCAGGACGTGTGCGAACACGCGTTGAAGGGTCATGTACAGGATCGAGCTGAGGCGGCGGGCCTCGTTTCCCTGGTACTCGGCCGCCTGGAGGAGGCTGATCGAGACCACCGCGCTGTCATTCAGCACGTGTTTGAGCTCCCCGAAGAACTCCAGAGTGTAGAACCGGTTCAGTTGTGCGGTTGCAGGGTCCGGGAGATTGATGAGCGCGGCGTCGTACCGGTTCGCGGTGGAGCGGACATACATGCGGGCGTCTCCGCCGATGGCTGAGATCCGGCTGTCCTCCAGCACGCGCGTGTATTTCCTCCCGATCCCGATGATCCACGGGTTGATTTCCACATAGTCGACCCGCTGCACGCCGTATTTCAGTATCTCCGTTGTCGTTCCCGAAATCCCCCCCCCGACGAGCAACACTCGCCGCGGGGAAGGTCTCTGGACCATGCAGTAGTGGACCGATTCCTCATTCGGTGTCACGTCGTTCGTCGAAAACATCAGTATCGAATTCTCAAAGAAACAGGCTTCCCCCCCCTGCCGTGTGACGGTCAGGTTCCCATACGGTGTGTCCCTGAAATACACGATCTCCTGTCCCGGGAAGAGGAATCTCCGCGTCCATGTATCAGCCCTGTTTGTGAGAAGCGCTGTGATCGCCGCGCCCATCACGATCAACACCGCAGCCGCGGCCACTGCGGCCCTCGCCTTCCATGCGAGGAAAAGCGCAACGCCCAGGTCGAGAAGAAGCAGTATGAACAGCGTCTGAAAAGTTTCCAGAAACGTGGTCAGAGCGAGGGTGAATATCGCGCCCCCGGCGGTGCCGCCGAGAGACTCCCAGGCATACACACTTGCCGTCCGGTTTTCGCCTTCAATCGAGGAGATCAGGTGGACAAAGAACGTGAAGAGGAAGCCGGAGAGGAGGCAGAACGGGGCAAGTATGACGAGGGAGGCGGCGAGCGCCTGGAGGATTCCAACCATGCTCCCTGCCGTAAAGACGATGTTCCGCATGGTACGGAGGAGTAACACGGTCGCCGGGGGGAGTACGCCGGAACACGCGAGTGCGGCGGCCGGAACGGAGGGGCGCACGGAGAGGGGGGCTGAAAACCGTCCAAGGAATGCGCCTGCGCCCGTCAGCATCATCCAGCCGGCAAGGACGACGCCGATGACCAGCTCATTCCCCTGAAAAACGGAAATGAATTCCCGCAACAGTATGACCTGGGTGGCGAGCGATGTCATCCCCAGTGCTGCCACCGCCACAGCCAGATCTTTAGCCCTCCGGTTCTCCAAAGACAATCGCCTCGTAGACGTAGAGCTCGGCATCCTTCCAGCCATCCCAGCCAATCCCCGCCTTGTCCTGGGCGCAATGCCCGAGGAATTCTTCCTTCGTCCAGTGGGTCTCCTGTGCGACCTGGGGGAGAAATGTTCCCGAGTGGGTCCCCTTCCTGATGTAGATTCCCTGTTTCCCGAGCTCGAATTCGGCGATCGAACCGATCCTCCGCATCGGTGTAAGCACGGAGATCTCTATCTGGAGATTCCTCAGTTCCGAAGGTTCGACGGGGC
>DASVIU010000663.1:0-2413 GCA_036386275.1 Bacteroidota bacterium
CGCACGGCCTGAAGCCCATTGCGGACGAACTGCGGAAGACGAACACCGGCCTCGGCCTCTGGCTCGGCCCTACGGGAGGGTATTCGTTTCACGCCCAGCGCATGGCGTGGATGAAGGCTCACGGCTACGAAGTCGTCGACAACCAGCTCTGCCTGGCCGGGACGAAATACAGTGCGCTCTTCAAGAAGAGGGTGGAGGACTTCGTCAGGAACGACGGGGTGTCGTACTTCAAGTGGGACGGGATCCAGTTCGTGTGCAACGAGCCTGACCACGGGCATCCGGTGGACATCTACTCACGCCGCGCGGTGCTGGAGAGCGTGATCGAAAAATGCAACGCGGTCCGGATCGCCAACCCGAAAACGTTTCTGAATATCACATCAGGAACGTGGCTGAGCCCCTGGTGGCTCAAATACGCGAACCAGATCTGGATGGACGGACAAGACTACGGGTATGCGGACGTTCCCTCCATCAGTCCCCGGGATGCGGCGATCACGTACCGCGATTTTGTCCTGTACGAAGATTTACGGATCAAGGATCTCTGGTTCCCGGTCTCCAACATGATGACCCACGGCATCATAAAAGGAACCCTGGAGAAGCTCGGTGGAGAGCACGAGCCGCTCGACAAGTTCACAAACGAAGCGCTCCTGTACTTCGCGCGCGGGGTGTCGATGTGGGAACTCTACATCTCTCCCGACATACTGTCGGACGGGGAATGGGACGCGATGGCGCAGTCCATGGAGTGGGCAAAGGACCGATTCCCCGTTCTCTCGACGACGACGATGATCGGGGGAGATCCGAAAGCCAGGGAGACATACGGCTACGTCCACTTCAAGGGAGATGAAGGGGTGATCGCGGCTCGCAACCCTTCGATTGATCCTGCCGGACTGAAAGTGACGCTCGACGTTTCGCTTGGGTTGGACCGGGATGCGGATTCTCTCGTCCTGGAGAGGGTCTACCCGTCCCACTGGATCTCCCCGGTGCTCGCGAAGTCGGGCGCAACGCTGACGCTCCAATTGCAGGGATACGAGACCGCCATCTACGAGGTGTATCCTCTGAAGCGAGCGACACTTCCCCTTTTCGCGGGAGTGGTGTTCGAACCGGGTCAAGTGGATGGAAAAACATGCCGGCTCTCCTTTTATCCGAAGTCCGGGAAAAACGCCGTGATACTGAATCCCGGAAGCATCGCATCTCTCCGCCTGGGGGGAAAGGATGTGGACCCGGGCCGGTTCTCGTTCCCCGGCACTCATCCTCCGGCTCCCACGCCTGTCAGCACTACCGGTTCTCATGCCACGGGGGGTGGAAACAGGTGGGAGATTTCTCTCCGGGTCGATTCCTCCTCGCACAACGGGATGCTGGCGGTACTGTTGAAGCCGGCAAAAGGGGAACAACCGGCCATCCGCCCCGTTGTCACAATGATCCTCGACGGTACGAAGGCGGAACCGGATATCGAGAGCCAGAAAGGGATGTGGGCATGGTACTCTCTCGGCGTCGGTCCGGGGAACCATACGCTCTCGTTTGCCGTCGCCGGGGACGAGAAGGTCAAATCCTGGAATGGGACGACGACCGGTTACTTCATATGCGACCAGGCCCTTCAGGCGGAGGTTGTTTCCCTTGAGATGAAAGAATCTCCCCGCGGGCGTCCGATGCCCCCGGCGCCAGCCCCTCCGGGGACGTTCAGGGTCAACACAAGGCTCGGGGAATCACCCCTCTCCGTCACCGGGGGAAAATAGAAAGAACGTCCCGCCCAACATCACAACACACACTGCCATGACAATGAACCGCCTCCTGAGACTTACGGGGCTCCTCTTTGCTGCATTCCTCATGTTGCTCAACTCCCGCGCGCCGGCTTTCGCCGGGGAGACGCAGAGCGTTCTTTCCCTCGTGCCGAATCCGGCCAATGTCGAACAGCTCCCGGGGAAATTCCTGATCGACGCGGGGACCTCTATCGCCGTCGACGGTCATGCCCCCCTTCTGAAAGATGTCGGAAAGTTTCTGGCGTCCCGGCTCCGGGAGTCGACGGGCTACCTGCTCCCGCTGGACACTGCGGCGGTCCCGGAGGGGCCCCTGAAGAGAATATACCTGTCGCTCGCCCCCGGGGGAAGCGCCCCGGGAGGAGAGGGGTATGAACTGGCGGTCACAGGGAACGGCATCCGGATTACGGCGAAGGGTGCCGCAGGTGCATTCTATGCACTGCAGACTCTTTTCCAGCTCCTCCCTCCGGAATTCGAATATGCTGCCCCCGTGTACGGTGTCGCGTGGGACGTCCCCTGCGTCAGGGTTCAGGACGCCCCGCGCTTCTCCTGGCGGGGGATGCACCTGGACGTCGGAAGACATTTTTTCGGGAAGAAGTTTGTCGAAGAGTATATCGATCTGATCTCCCGCTACAAGTTCAACGTGTTTCACTGGCATCTGA
>DASVIU010000664.1:0-4698 GCA_036386275.1 Bacteroidota bacterium
TCTTCGATGCGGGAACTTTCCGGGGCCATTGCTCTCCTCATTAACGACAGAGCAACGCGCATTGGGATGAGGGAGTCTGGTTTGATCCGGGCAAAGGCCATCCGGGATGTTATGGGCCCCCGTGCAATCATCAAGATCTACGAGACCCTCGTTCAGCGATGAAGCTTCTGATTGTCGATCATAATGCTGTCGACCCTCTCTCTCAGTCCCTTTACCGTGCGATCAGCGGGGAGGGGGAGATAGAAGTCCGTGTGATCGTCCCGGCTCTCTGGTTTGACAACTACAAAACGGTGCGCGCGGAGGCGGTGAGGGGGGGGAAGATGTTTGAGGTCGTGCCGCTCCCTGTCCTGTTTCACAGCCGGACCCATCGGTTGTTTTACAGAGGCATCCGCGCCCAACTGCGCGAGTTCCAGCCCGACGTCTTTTACGTCAACGCGGAGCCGGAGAATTTCCAGACGCTTGAATGTGCGCTGCTGTGCGGGAGACACTCCGGCGTGCGCTTTGTTTTCTCAACATGGCGGAATATCGAGTATCCCGGCGGCAATTTCCCTTACCATCTCCGCTCGCTCCACGCTTTTGCAGAGCGATTCGTCCTCCGCAGGGCGGACCACGCAGTGGCCTTCGTGCCTGAGGCACCGGCAATCTTTTCCCGTCTTGGCTTTGACCGCATCACCTGGATCCCGCCGGAGGTGGACACATCGGTCTTTACACCTTCGCTCACAAAGAAGAGCGAAAGGGGGGATGTCTTCACCGTGGGTTACGCCGGACGACTTCAAGCGCTCAAGGGGATCGACCTGCTCCTCGACGCGATTGCCGGACTCCCCGCCGGTTTCCGCCTTACCGTTGTCGGCGCGGGCCCGGAGGAAGCCGCACTTCGCAAGCGGTGCGCGTTGCTCGGTCTTGACGATCGGGTGGTGTGGCGCCAACCGGTGCCCCGGAGACGCATGCCGGAAGTACTGAACGAAATGGACGTCCTGGTCCTGCCGTCCCGGACCGGTCAATACTGGAAGGAACAGTTTGGCAGGGTGATCGTGGAGGCAATGGCATGCGGCGTCCCTGTCGTCGGATCGGACTCAGGCGCAATTCCCGCCGTCATCGGTGAGGCTGGCCTGGTTGTGCCGGAAGGTGACGTACAGCGTCTGCGGGATGCGTTGCTGAATCTGCGCAATGATCCCCGGTCACGGCAACAGTATATCCTGAAAGGACTCTCTCGCGTCTCGGGGGAATACGCGGTCCCCGTGGTGGCTGAGCGGTACCGCCGGCTGATCCGATCAGTCATGGGGGGATCCGCTCATTCATTGGATATTTAGGCGAATATTCTTACATTTTCTCAAATTGGTTAATGACGTCCGGGTTGGGGGTCGCACACAATGCTCAAGTTTCTGGTTTCATGGCTCCGCTGGAGGGCCCGTCGCGCCCGGAAGTCAACTTTTCTGCCGGCGGGGGTGCGCGCGCTGGTTGCCGTTGAACTGACCCGGCTCGGCGACTTCGTTACCATTCTTCCAACCCTCAGGGCGCTTAGAAGCAGATTTCCCGCGGCCCGCATCTGTGTCGTCACATCTGAAGCACATGCTCCACTGCTTGAGCTTTGTGAGCCGGGGATTGATGTCATCAGCATACGAAAACCGAAAACCATCGTCGGGTTCCTTTCCGCACTCCGGGCGGTCAGGAGAATGGGTCCGGATCTCGTGTGCAGTATGGGCCCCGCAAACAGGAACGCGGCGCTCGCCCTCGCGAGCGGGGCACCGTTTATTGTAGGATATCTCAACGGCACCGACTCGTTGACCCCCTTCCTCGGCGTTACGCCCGTTGAGTCCATCGGGTTCTCCGGCGGGGCGAATGTGGCGTTCGCCGGCGAGAATATACAGGACCGTCCCTGGAAAGTCCTCCAGTCAATCGGCGTCAGCATACCGCGTGACCCACTTGTCAACTTCCCACGGTGGAAACCCGATGACCGCCGTGAGGCACGCCACCGCTCGCTGGGTCTGAAACGTCAGTATGTGGTCATGCATCCGTTCTCCGGATGGGAATTCCGTTCCTGGCCCGTGAGTCATTTCCGCTCCCTGGCCGGGAAGATTCTCGAACAGCTCCCCTGTGATGTCGTATTCCTGTGCAGTGACCTGGAAGCGGATCAACTCCAACCCCTTCAAAACGCATTCAGAGGAACCGAGCGGGTAGTGTTTGTCCCTTCTTCGGACATACTCGATTCCGCGGCTCTAATCCAGCGGGCCGATCTCTTCATCGGGAACGATTCCGGGCCCCTGCACCTTGCCGCGCTCCTTGGTGTGCCTGTCGTGGGCCTCTTTGGACCCGCGCTCCCGGGGCACACGGCGCCATATGCCGCACGGGGCGTGTTCATTTACAGGAAAGTCTCCTGCTCCCCATGCACACAGACGCACTGCATCATCCCCGGAAACTCATGCATGAACCGGATCACCGTGGAGGAAGTGTATGACGCGGCGAACGGGCTTCTCGGAGAGGCCCGTGCCTTCACGGTTGTCTCACATGGATGAAGTCCGGCTGCTGGACGTGCGAGTCGACGTGATAGACGCGCGCGGCCTTGAGCGCTCGATAATCTCCAATGCCGGCAGCGGGCCTTCCAGACTCTACGCATATGTCAACGTCCATGCCGTTAACCTCGCTCGACGCGACAAACGCTTCAGGGAGATTATCAACCGTGCTTCCGTGGTGTACTGCGACGGCGAAGGGGTGAGGCTGGGTGCACGGTTGCTCGGAAGGCGGTTGCCGCCAAGGACCGTCCTGACGTACTGGGTGTGGGATCTGTGCGCGCTTATGGAAAAAAAAGGCCTGTCGGTGTTTATCCTGGGAGCGCGCGAGCCCGTGGTGAGCAAGGCCGCGGCCGTACTCCGTGAACGGTATCCAAAACTGAACGTGGCGGGATGGCATCACGGCTTTTTCGAAAAGCAGGGAGAGGAAAGCAGAAAAGTCGTCGAAATCATAAATCGG
The DNA here is from genome assembly GCA_036386275.1 of Bacteroidota bacterium. Classification (GTDB taxonomy): domain Bacteria; phylum Bacteroidota; class Ignavibacteria; order UBA10030; family UBA6906; genus Fen-1273. The sequence goes on from DASVIU010000664.1 coordinate 2,968, forward strand.
GCGGCTCCGGATCTTCTTTTTGTCGGATTCGGAATGCCGCTCCAGGAATACTGGATCGAAGAGAATCTTGGTTCTCTGCGTGCCGGAATCGTCCTCCCCGCGGGATCGATGATCGAATATATTGCCGGAGAGAAGAAACCCACTCCCACCTGGATGGCAAACAGCGGGCTCGAATGGTTCTACCGCCTCCTCCGCGAGCCGCGGCGGCTCTGGAAAAGGTATCTCCTCGGAAATCCCCTCTTCATCCTCCGCGTCGTGGGGCGCCGCATCCGGTTCGGGAAAATATGATGCGCCGGGCGGTTTGCCTCCTGACTCTCGCCGCCCTGACGCCGGGGATCCTTTCTTCAGTGCAGGCGGGGAGCGGTGCGGCTCCGCGATCGGAAGCGTTCACGCTTCAGGCAGAGCCGGACGGATGGACGCTCAGATACAGCCAGACCCGCATTCCCTCGGGCTCCCTCACGATCGACGGCACACCCCATGTCCTCTTTACGTCGGCACCGGCCGCAGTCCCGGCTGACTCCGGCTCTCCGCAACTTCCCGTTGAAACTGTCAGCCTCGGAGTTCCGTTCGGGTCCTCTATCACGGTGGAGCTCGTTGATCCGGTGTACCAGGAGTCTGCAAACATTCTTGTCGCTCCGGTACCGCGGTACAGGAAGACCGCGGAGGGGGGGCATGAAGCACTCTATCTGAAAGACGGCGCCGCCTACGCTGCAGACAGATTCTATCCCGCACGGACGCTCTGGAGCGACCCCCCGTTTGTATTTCGTCAGCAGCAGATCGTCACGATACACCTTGCGCCGGTGCTGTATAACCCATCGAAGAAGATCCTGAGACGCCTCATGAGCGGAGGGATCAGGATCAGGACGATCGTGCGCGGACCCGGTAAGGGAGCGGCGCAAGGCGCGGCCGCAGGAGTGACTGATGTACATTTTGAAAACGTCTTTAAGAATCTGATCCTGAATTACGATCAGGCGAAGCAGTGGCGGCGCTCCGGAGCGAAGGGGACCGCCGCGACAGGGGCGGACCCGACCCGTGATTGGTTTGTTCCCGGCGCAACGTACTATCGCATCCCTGTCGTCGCAGACGGATGGTACCGGCTTTCAAAAGCTGACATTGCAAATGCCGGGGGAACGATCGACACGGGAACCGCCGCACTCTGGTACCGGGGAACGCGTATTCCCCTGGTTGTCCGCAATGATTCATCCCTGGAATTCTATGCCACACGGAACCGCGGGGATTCGACATATTTTGACTACTACACCGACACCAGTTCATACTGGCTTACATGGGGGGGGACCCCCGGCGCCAGATTCGGTAGTTCTGCGGCCCCGGGCGCGCCCATCACCTCGAATCTCCTGTCGGTGCTCACGACGGTGCACCAGGAACAGAACAATCTTCTCTACCAGGGTACGGATGAATCGGAGCTGACAAACAGCGGCGCAGTACCCGGCAAGGGTTGGCTCTGGGAATTCTACTATCCCTCGACCCAGTACACGCATACCTTCACCGTCGACAGCATCGATCAGACTGCGGCAACTGCCGTCATCCGTGTCAGACTTTTCAGCACCACCCCGCACTACCAGAACCCCGATCACATCGCCCGGTTCTGGTTGAACGATTCCCTGGTTGGTTCCGTGTCGTTCAACGGGAGGACGGAAGGGAGATTCAATGTTACGTTCCCGGCCCGCCTGCTTGCGATCGGGACCAACCGGCTAAGGATTCTTTCCGACC
>DASVIU010000665.1:0-11104 GCA_036386275.1 Bacteroidota bacterium
GCCTGACGCCGGTCCGGGCCGGATTTCTCGAGTGGGTCCCGCTCGTCCGTGAATTTGCCTGCACGGGGGTCATCTATCTGCTTTCGGAAGGCTGATGCCGGTGCACACTCCCCTCACCTACATCATTGTCCTGAACTGGAACGGAAGACACGATACTCTGGAATGCCTCGCATCACTGAGCGACGTCACGGATCCTTCGATGTCCGTTCTCGTGGTGGACAACGGTTCGCAAGACGGCTCGCAGGAGGCAATCCGGCGCTATCACCCGGAGGTCACGCTGCTGGAGACGGGTTCAAATCTCCGTTACGCCGGGGGGAACAATGCCGGCATACGATTTGCCCTCGAGAAGGGGGCGGAGCAGATTATGTTGCTCAACAATGACACCACGGTTGACCCGGCATTTCTCGGAGCGATGACCCGCACGCTCCAGTCGTCTCCCGGGACCGGGATCGTGGCACCCAAGATCCTCTACGCTGCGGATCCCGGCCGCCTGTGGTACGCAGGCGGCGAGATCTCCTTCTGGACCGGAACAATGCGCCACCGCGGGATACGTGAACCGGATGACGGAAGGTTCGATATCCCGCATGAGACCGGCTACGCTTCTGGATGCTGCCTCCTCGCAAAACGGAGCACCGTGGAGAGGATCGGGCTGCTGGACGAGGCCTATTTCATGTACTCGGAAGACGCCGATTGGTGCATGCGTGCACGACGGGCTGGATTCCGCGTTATGTATGAACCGCGTGCAAGAGTCTGGCACAAAGTCTCCGTCAGTGCCGGGGGCCATCTCTCATCCTTCAAATTGAGGAACAAGTTCGTGAGCAACCTCCGCTTTTTTTCCCGGTATGCTTCCTGGTACCACTGGTTCTTTTTCCCGTGGATGAATGTAGTGGTCAACGGGTATGCAGCAGGCCGGTACCTGCTGGCTGGACGCTGAACCGCAATGGAATTCGGGAAATACCTGGCCAAAGGGGTCTGGGGACTGGCCGACAAGGCGTTGCCGGTTGTCTACGGCATCGGGTACGTCTGGCTGGTCATCCGCGTTCTCCCGGAAGAAGAGTTTGGCAACTTCGTGCTCGTCCAGGAAGTTTTCCTTGTGATCTCGGGTCTCGCAACGGCATTCGCGCTGCAGCCGTTGTTGAAGTTTTCCTCTGAAGAGAATGCACACCTCGATGGCATCGTGTCGGCAGCCCTGATGCTCAACGCGTTTTTCATCGCCGCCGCTTCCCTTGTGGTCGTGGGATGCAGCGTACCGGCCGGGAAGGTATTCAATTCCCCTTCGCTGACACCGCTGATGCTGTATGTCCCTGCGATGCTGGGGGCATCGTTCTTCCGCAACTTCACGCTCACCCTTCTCCAGGCCCAGTTCAGGGTTCAGGAGGTGTTTTGGACGGACGCTGTTCATTTTGTCGGCGCCCCGTTCCTGGTATGGGTGATGTCACGTTTGCATATGTTCGATTCCGCCCTGGACCTTGTGATAATCAACCTGGTCTCCCTGTTTGCTTCCTCTATGGCGGGTCTCTGGTTTGCCAGAAAGCTGATGCGCATCAGGGTCCGTCCCCCGGGGAGCGCCGTACGAAAGTTGTGGGACTATGGCAAATACTCTCTCGGCGGGGTGGTCAGCTCGCTCTTTTCGACGAAGGCGGATTCGTTTATCCTGGCTGCCTTCACCGGTCCGGTCCAGGTTGCTGTGTATAACTCGGCCAAGGTTTTTGTCCGCGTGTACGAGATGGCGGCGCAGGTCGTCCAGATGTTCGTCCTTCCCGCCGCTTCGAGGCTTTCGTCCCAGGGGAGCTTTGCCTCGCTCAAGGCAATGACCGAAAAGTCAATTCTGTTTCTGACGCTGGGGCTTCTCCCTGTGACCGTGTTATTTCTGGCCTTTCCGGAAATTCTTGTGCGCGTCCTCTACGCCGGGAAATACCCCGAGGCCGGACCAATTCTGCGGATTTTTTCGTTCCTTACATTTGTCGTTCCTCTTTCCGCCATCGGATCGAATGTTCTCATGGGACTCGGCGAGGCGCGGCTCTCGTTTATCCTGGGCATGCAGGTGCTCATTGCCTCCCTCGCTGCTTTTTTGGTCTGCATCCCCCCGTGGGGGGCCATGGGAGCGGGTGCGGGCTATCTTCTGGCAAGTATTATCACTTCAATCCTGACGGTCCGGTTGCTGGTCCGCCACGTCCCTCTCACGGCCACTGCGATCGCCAGAAGGACGAAGGACATTCGCACGTTTATCCGCAGCAGACTCTGAGAGTTCAACGAACGGGAGGCCGCGAACGTAAAGTGAAAAAAGCATTGCTATCGGGAATCACGGGCCAGGACGGTTCATACCTCGCCGAACTCCTCCTTGACAAGGGGTACGAAGTGCACGGCATAATCCGCCGCAGCAGTTCCTTCAACCGGGGGAGGATCGATCATCTGTACATTCAGAACGAGAGCCTGAGGGACAAGAGGCTGTTCCTTCACTACGGCGATGTGACCGATACGTCCAACCTCAACCGCCTGCTCGAAAAGATCACACCGGATGAAATCTACAACCTTGCGGCACAGAGCCACGTGAAGGTGTCATTTGATGTCCCCGAGTATACGGCGCAGGTTGACGCCGTGGGGACGCTTCGATTCCTGGATGCGATCCGGGAAACGGGCGTCAAGACGCGCTTTTATCAGGCTTCAACAAGCGAACTGTTCGGGAAAGTGAGGGAAGTGCCACAGAGCGAGGTGACACCGTTCTATCCGCGAAGCCCGTACGGCGTTGCAAAGCTCTACGGCTACTGGATCGTGATCAACTACCGCGAGGCGTACAATCTCTACGCATGCAACGGGATCCTGTTCAACCACGAGTCGCCGCGGCGGGGGGAGGGATTCGTGACACGGAAGGTCACACTCGCCGCGGCGCGCATCAAGCTCGGGCTGCAAAAATCGGTCGCGCTCGGAAACCTCAACGCGAAGCGGGACTGGGGATACGCCCCCGAGTACTGCGATGGGATGTGGCGTATGCTCCAGCAGGAAACGCCGGATGATTTCGTCCTCGCGACGGGGAAGACACATACAGTACGGGAGTTTGTCGATCTCGCATTCAAGATCCTCGATATGCCGCTCGAGTGGGAAGGGGTGGGCCCGGCCGAACGCGGCATCGACAGGAAGACCGGCACTATCCTCGTGGAGGTGGATCCCCGCTACTACCGTCCGACAGAAGTGGAAATCCTCGTCGGGGATGCGACAAAGGCGCGAACAAAGCTCGGGTGGGCGCCGACGACGGTGTTTGAAGATCTCGTCGCCATGATGGCGAAATCTGATTTCGAACGAGTGACAAAACGGGGGTACTGAGCGGTTCAACGCCCCCGTGGCAATGCCGATAACTCCAGAGGACTATCATGCATCTCATTCACAGGAAGAGCTGCCGCGTCTGCGGTTCCACCGCTCTGACAAAGGTCATCGACCTCGGGGAACAACACCTTCAGGGATCATTTGTGAAACCGGGGGAAGATCCTCCCCCGATGCGGAGAATCCCCACGGTTCTTGTGCGCTGCAATCCCCTGCTCGACGAGAAGGCCTGCGGCCTCCTCCAGATGGAGAGCACGGTGCCGCCGGAGGTTCTGTATTCCGATTACTGGTACCGCTCGGGAACCAACCAGACGATGCGCTCGCACCTCCAGGCGGTCGCCGAAGAGGCGACATCGCTTGTGAACAGGAAGACGGCGCGCGTCCTCGACATTGGATGCAACGACGGGACCCTCCTGAAGTGCTATCCTCCCGGCTACGTGAAATTCGGGATCGATCCCTCGGATATCGCACTCGAAGCCGGCGAAGGGATCACGCTCATCCAGGATGTCTTCCCATCGCGCGAACTTGTGACAAGGACGGAAGGTGTGTTGTTTGACATCATCACCTCGGTCGCCATGTTTTATGATCTCGAGGACCCGGTGCAGTTCACCCGCGGCATTAAGCAACTCCTTTCAGAGACGGGGCTCTGGGTCTTCGAAATGTCCTATATGCCGATGATGCTCAGGATGAATTCGTATGACACGATCTGCCATGAGCACCTCGAGTACTACAGCCTTGCGGTGATCGAGAACATCCTGAAGCGCGCGGAAATGAAGATTGTCAACGCCTCGTTGAATGCGATCAACGGGGGAAGCATCCGCTGTTTTGCCACGCACGCGGATAACTTTGCGTACAGGCGCGAGGAGTACGCAAGGAACCTTAAAGCCCTCCGGCAGGAGGAATTTGACATGGAACTCGACACGGACAAGCCATACCGGAACTTCCAGGACCACATCAACGTCCATCGCGAGGAGCTGATCACGCTCCTGAAGCGGCTGAAGAAGGAAGGCAAGCGAATCCACGTGTACGGCGCCTCGACCAAGGGAAATACCATCCTCCAGTGGTGCGGGATCGACCGCAAAATAATCGACGCTGCCGCCGACAGAAATCCGGACAAACACGGGGCGATGACGATGGGAACGGATATTCCCGTGATCAGCGAAGAGGAGTCACGGAGGTTGAAACCCGATTACTATCTGGTCCTCCCCTGGCATTTCCGGGAGGAGTTCCTGGAGAGGGAGAAGGAGACCCTGAAGCACGGCACCAAGATGATCTTTCCCCTCCCCACAATCGAAATTCTGCCGGCCCCGTGAATCCCTTCGTTCCTGATGCGCTCGAGGCGCTCAAGTCTCTCTTCCTCGGCTCGAAGAGGGGGATCCGGGACGTGATCATGCTGATGATTCCGCAGGTCGTCGCCCTCCTCGCGGGACTTGTGACGTCGGTTCTCGCCGCCCGGGGGCTTGGTCCTTCCGGCCTCGGCGCATACGCACTCGTGCTCAGTGTCGCCGGAATCGCAACGGTCCTCTCCGACCTGGGGATCGGGCAGACCGCAGTGCGGTACGCATCGCGGGCAGTTTCCCGCGGCGATGTCGGTGGCCAGCTTACGATCCTGCGCTGGGCGTTCAGGGTCCGGCTGATCCTTTCACTCTTCGTGACCATCGGCCTTTTCCTCGCTGCCCCGTTCCTCGCTGACCGTGTCTGGAAAATCGACGGACTCGCGCCCCTGCTTCAGCTGGGACTTCTCGGCGGCGTCTTCAATGCGTTTGCGTCTGTCCCGAACATTTACTTTCAGTCAATGAAGCTCTTCAACCGGAACACGATTGTCACCGTCGGACAGACCCTCATCTCGTTCGCCGGTATCTGCATTGTGGCATGGCTGGGAATATGGTCGGTCAAGGCGGTTCTGATTGCGAGTCTTGCCGGGGCCGGAATCGGGACACTGGCATTTCTCCTGATGGTCCCCCATTCGGCTTTGTACACAGGGACCGAAGGATTCCTCCCCAGTACGCAACGAATCAGGAACCTGCTCCATGGGCCGAGGCAGGAGATATCACCGTCCGAAACGGCCGTTGAGGCAGCACCAGGGGTGTTTGCAGGGTTCAATCTGGTCTCAACGATCATCGTGATGGTCGTGACACGCGCAGACGTCTGGCTTATGGGACTTCTGCTCAATCAACACGACATCGGAATTTACACGGTGGGAACACGTTTCGCCCTGCCGTTGACGATAGTCCTGAATGCCATTACTGCTGCGCTCTGGCCCAGAGCCTCGGCGTCAAAATCGAACAGGGAGACCGTGGTAATGATGTCGCAGACTTTCCGGCTCTGTGCAATCGTTGCTCTGTGCGGCGCAGTGTACGCCATTGTCGTCCCGTTGCTCGCACCGGTACTTTTCGGTCACGCCTATGCAGAAAGCGTGATTCTGGGCCAGGTCCTTTCCCTGCGCTATGCGCTGGCCATCCTGATCTGCCCGGTAGGTGTGATCAGCTACAGTTTCGGCATGGTGCGGGTGTACTGGTGGATCAACCTGGTCCAGCTTGCCGTGGTTCTCCTCATCAACTTCGTGTTTCTCCCCCGTATCGGTCCACTCGCGTCCGCTCTGGCGCTCGTTGCGAACGAGATTATCGGGGTGACCTTTGCCGGGAGGATCATTCTCAAACGGATAAAAACCCTCCCGTAGATCAATGGAGATACTTGTCGACCTGAGTGTGCTGGAGCTTCCTGCGACGGGCGTCGCCAAAGTGGTCACCGGCATGTATGGTGCCATCGCGGCACGGTTCCCCGACATCGGGCTTTCCGGTGTTCACCGGCGGCCGGTCGTCGGGATCCCTCCCGCCGGAGTACGCCTCCGGCGGCTCGGGAGATTTCTTCCGGCGGGACAGTGGAGGCGCTTTGAGATCCCCCGCGCTTCGCGGCGATCGAACGGCGCAATTCTCCACTTTCCATGGAACGGTGGGGTACCCCGGCTCCCGCCCGAGGTCTGTGTCATCACAACCATGCACGACGTTTTGCCTCTGACAATCCCCGGCTACTTCTCCAGCGATGATCTGGAGAATAGTTACCGGCAGCAACGCCAGGCAGATATCGATCGGAGCACACGTGTCATCACGGACTCGGAGTTTTCGAAACGCGAGATCATGAGACATCTCCGTGTACAACGGGAGCCGGTCGTCATCCCTTGCGCGACCTCGATTGGCGAATTTGCACCCGACCCGGCACCAGAAGAGAAGAAGTATTTTCTTTATGTGGGCGGCCTGGATCCCCGCAAATCCGTGGACAGCCTCCTTCGCGTGTTCTATCGACTGTCTGCCGAGGGAGCTCTCCGCTCGAGACTTGTCGTAACCGGAAGCAGCCGTCACGCACCCCAGGCGCTCGTGACATTGCTTGACGATGGGGTACGCCGCGGGTATGTCCAACGTACAGGCTATGTTGATGACCGCGAGCTCGCCCGGCTGTACGCAGGGGCCATCGCACTTGTGTATCCGTCCCGGTATGAAGGGTTCGGTATGCCTCCCCTCGAGGCTATGACGATCGGGTGTCCGGTCATTGCTTCCCGCATGAGTTCGATACCGGAGGTATGCGGCGACGCTGCATTGTACGTCGATCCCTGGAGCGAGCAGGGCCTTGCCGAAGCCCTCAAAATTCTCGAGCAGGATGGGGATCTCCGGGAGCGTTTCGGCCGTGACGGAAGGACCCGTGCGGCCACTTTTTCATGGGGAAGAGCCGCCGACACGTTCGTGCGTGTCCTCCGGGAATGCCCGACTGAATTCAGGTGATAGCATGCCGGAACCGCTGTGATAGTCATCAGTGAACCCCAATGCTGGGATTTCGAACACTCCCGCGTGAATGCTTCGCTGGTGCACACGGTGCTGCTTGCCTATCGGGAATCACCGGTTCTTTTCCTGGGCGAACCCGGGCATTCGGCGCGCGTCCGCGAACTTCTCGAGGCGCAGGCACCGGGAGAAGTCTCTCGTGTGGAGTGGCGGGACCTCGTGATTCCCCGCCGCCATGCATCGGGGTCCCGGAGGCTGCGGGGTGAGTGGAATGCGATTCGCAGGACGCTCAGCATTGCCTCCCGGGGAAGTGCGTCATTGGTGCTGTTCACATCCGCCACGGAAATCGGTTTTCTGCTGTTGAAGATCCAGCTGGCAGGGAGCAGACTCTCCACGCCCGTTCTGGCGGTCATGCACGGCGTCCTTGCAACCATCGTGCCGGGTGCGCCCCGGAAGCGATGGGCGTCGTTCCGGGGAATGCGTCTGGTTTTTCGCCTTCCGCATCCCCGACGGCTCAGATATGTGGCACTCGGTGAATCCATACTCCGTTCGCTGAAGAAACTTCAGCCGGCGGCTGCGCGCCATACCGTCGCCTTCGAGATCCCCTTCTCATGGACGGTGAATGTGCTCCCGCCGGATCTCTCGCTCCCCCCCTCGCCGGTATGCTTCGGCTATTTCGGGGTCAGCGGTGGCCGGGGGAAGGGCTTTGACCGGTTCTTCCGGCTCGCAGATGAGCTCCGGGGAGAATTCCCGGAAGCCCGGTTTATGATGGTCGGACACCTCAGCACCGAGGCAGACCGGATGCGTTTCGGGGCGGTGCAGGAGGATTTTCCTGGAGCTCCGCTCCCGCAGGCTGAGTACGCGCGGCGTGCACGGCAAGTGACGTATGCCGTCTCCGTCACCGACCCGTATGTGTATCGCGTCGGGGCGAGCACCAGCTTCCTCGACGCGATTTCGAGCGTCAAACCCGGGATCTATCTGCGCAACCCTTACCTTGAAGACTGCTTCGTGAAGATGGGAGACATCGGCTACCTGTGCGATACCCTTGATGATGTCCGTGCCTGCATGCGCTCCGTGTTGAATGAATTTCCCGCGTCCCGCTATGCGCGCCAATGCAGGAATATCTTCACCATGCGGCACATATTCGAACCCGCCACAATAAGCACCCGTCTTCATACCATTGTTGAAGAGGTCAGGAGAGCGCTGTGACTGTGGTTTTCTTTTCCGATATTGCATGGGACAGTCTTCACCAGCGACCGCAGCATCTCGCGGCACGGCTTGCGCGCCAGGGGCGGGTCCTGTGGGTTGAACCGGCGACGCTCGGGTCCCGCGTCCTGATTTCCCCCCGGGAACAGATTCCCGGAGTATTCCGCATGACGCTTCCGGCTTTCCCCCTGAATGCGCGCAAGCGGTGGATCCGCCGGCTGGCCGTGTCGGCAAGCCGGATCCTTCCGCTCCGTCTTGCTCTGGCGGGAGTGCAGCGCGCACTTCTCCGACACGGGCTCCGTCTGGTGAAGGCGCCGGAAGAGGAGACGGTCTGCCTCGTCGAGAACTTTCTGTTTATGCATCTCACCCGATCTTTGCGGGCCCGGACGGTGGTGTTCGACTACATTGATGATGCGTTCGGATTCACCGCGTTCCCTGGTTTTGTGAGGAGGGAATGGCTCTCGACCGTCCAGCGTGCCGACGCAGTGACGGTCACATCCCCGACCCTGCGGCAGCGTGTCATGGATGCCCATCCACGGGATGTACGGATCATACCCAACGGTGTGGAGTTCGAGCGGTTTGCACACCCGGCTGAAGAGACGCGGCCTGCAGATCTCCCCCCGGACGGCCTGACGATCGTCGGATATACCGGGTCGATATACCCGTGGCTCGATTTCAGGCTGCTTGAATACGCGATCGATTCGCTGAAAGAATACCGGTTCGTCCTTGTCGGCTACCTCCATCCTGAGGTGGCCGATGACATGACCAGGTTGCTCCGTCACAGTAACTTCAGCTACCTCGGGTTGAAACCGTACGCCGCGGTTCCCGCCTACGTGCGGAGTTTTGCGGCCGGCATGATCCCCTTCAGGAGAACCCTGCTCACGGAGGGGGTGAACCCGGTGAAGCTCTATGAGTACAGTGCCGCCGGCGTTCCGACGGTTGTCACGGATTTTTCAGATGACACGCGTGCGTTCTCCGATTTTGTCCTCATCGCCCGCACAGAAGATGAATTTGTGCGGGATATCCGTACTGCGGTCAGCCGGCGCCACGACCCATCGTTTGCCGCCAGACTTTCCTCTTTCGCGAGAGAGAATGACTGGGAAAGCCGCGCACGTGAGTTTTCGGCTCTCTTACAATTACCGGATCGCATCCCATGACACACCCAAAGAAAAGCCACCGCAGCCCCGCAACGGGCACCCCCGCGCCGCTCTCTTCTCTCTCGCCGCTCGTGCAGGATCTCCTCTGCGTCGGGCTCCTCTATGCTGTGACGCTTATTCTCTTCCGGGGCATTGTGTTCGACAATGCAGCGTTTGCCTCGGAAGGTGATACCGCCGCCTCGCTGAGCTACGTGCACGCAGGTGAGCAGATTGCCAGGACGGAGGGGGTGGATGTTCTCTGGATGCCTTATTTTTTCAGCGGCATGCCTACCTTCGGTAATGTCGCCTACCTCCCCCACAGTGTCAGCTATGTGCAGACCGCCGTGCAGTGGACGCTGAATCTCCTCTATCTTAACGGGGCCTGGACATGGCTCGTCGTCTACTATTTCCTGGGGGGGGTGTCCATGTTTTTCCTGATGCGGACATGGAACTTCACCCGGGCCGCCGCGTTGATCGCAGCGCTGACATTCATGCTCAGCCCGTACATGGTTGGACTCGCCGGCGAAGGGCATGGCTCGAAATTGATGGCACTCAGCTACCTTCCACTCGTTGTTCTCCTCACGCATCTCCTCTTCGAGCGGCGCGACATGCTCAGCCTCGGACTCCTGGGAGCGGCAATCGGAACACTCATGCTGACGAACCATATGCAAATCGTCTACTACGTGTTCATCTTCTGTGCTCTCTTTCTCCTCTACCATGTCTCTCTCGATGTCAGAGAGAGGCCCAGCCGGGCGCTCATCAAAGCTGGATTGTTCGCCGGCGCTCTGGTGCTGGGATTTCTCATCTCCTCGTACATTTATCTCTCGGTCTATGAGTATGCCCAGTATTCGATGCGCGGCGGAGGGACGACGGGAGCGAGCGGGGGACTGGCGTATGATTACGCGACAAACTGGTCGTGGCACCCCGGCGAGCTCATCACTCTTCTCATCCCGGGCTTCTATGGCATGAAGGCGGAGTATTACTGGGGTCCGATGATGCCATGGACCAATTCCAGCGTGTATGTCGGGCTCGTCCCCATATTTTTTGGCGCCATAGCTCTCATATTCCGCCGGACCCGGCTTGTGTTGTTTTTCGGGCTGGCGGCGCTCGTGATCATTTTGCTCTCTTTCGGGAACAATTTTTCGTTGCTGTACCAGCCGCTCTTCCTGTATCTCCCGTTCTTCAACAAGTTCCGGTCTCCGGAACAGATCCTCCACCTCCTTCCCTTCACCACGGGTGTCCTGGCAGCGGCGGGGTTTACGTCCCTCGTGGCTTCACGGGAGCGTGATTCCGGCATCGATCCGGGCAAGCTCGCGCGGATAGTTTTGATATCAGGGGGAATTATCCTTGGCGCACTTGTCATTGCCCTTCTCTTCCAGACCTCATTGCTCGAGAGTCTCCCCGGAACGATGTTTCTCAAGGCGGGACAGACGGAGCAGCTCCAGCAGCAATATGGCGCCCGGGCGCCCCGGGCGATTGCCCAGATCCGTCAGATGCGCTTCGACATTTTCTGGAGAGATTACGTCAAGTTCTCGCTGGTGTCAGTTGCGCTCTGCGCTCTTGTCCTGGCCTGGCTGAAGGGACGGATTCGTGAATTGACGTTTGCCGGGGCAACGATCGTCCTCGTGACACTTGATCTGTCGCTCGTCTCCTCAAAGTACATCGACCCCA
>DASVIU010000666.1:0-2388 GCA_036386275.1 Bacteroidota bacterium
TTCGGGAAAGCGATCCTTCGGAAAAGAACGTGCTGACACAGACAATCGACGAAGCAGAGCAATTTGGACCGCCGGCTGACATACAACTGAAGGCAGGCGAAATCTCCATGCACTCCGATCTCCTGATACACGGGTCGCTCCCCAACCTGTCCGCGCGCCGCCGGTGCGGGCTGACGCTCCGGTACTGCCCGCCGGACGTTCACGCCTACTGGGACTGGAACAAGGTGAGCATCGTCTGCCGCGGGACCGACCGGTCCGGACACTGGACGAGCGTCCCCCGTCCGAAGGACGACGATACGATCTGACGGACTCAGGCGTACGGCCCGACCGCGGCTTCCGCCATCGCCATAACGTTTTCCGGCGGCACGTTCGGGAGCAGCGCTTCATGGCTCGGGCTGACGATCAGGGAGGGACCGAGCAATGACTGCACACGGTGCACTTCCTTCCTGATTTCCGCCGGAGTGCCGCGCACGAGAAGCTCCTGCGTGTCGATCCCCCCCAGGAACGAGATTTTTCCTTTGAAGTCCCTCGCGAGCGTCTCCGCGTCCATGTTTCCGGCGAGAGCCTGGAGCGGGTGAAGGCACTCGACCCCCGCATCGATCAATGTGCCGATCACGCGATGGACCGAGCCGCACGAATGGAGTATCACCTGGTACCCGAACCGGTGCGCCTGCGCCGTGAACTTCCGGAACCATGGGAATATGAATTCTTCGAGCTGTGCCGGGCTGACAAGAAGATCCCTCTGCGTTCCGAAATCGTTCCCGAAGAAGAACCCGTCCACCAGGCCCCCCGCTTTCACGAAGAACCTCTCATTCGCCTCATAATAAAAACCGCAGACCCGGTCCAGGGCGGCGTGGACGACGTCCGGACGCTCATGCAGATTGATCATGAACTGCTCCACGCCGAAGAGGTCCATAACGTCATGGAAGAACGGCGACCAGAAACCGCTCGCCCGGTAATACGGGCCGGCACTCCGGAGCTGTTCGAGACACTCATCGAAATCCAGGTACTCGAGCCGGGGCCAGTCGTAGTCCTCCACCTCGCCGACCGTGGTACAGGGCGCAAGCGGGCCCGGCTCACCGAGGGATTTCTTGTACTTCCAGACGTCGAATATCCCTTTCCCCTCCGGGTGGGGATATGTCGAGTCGAAGAACTGAGGGGTGATCCAGCGGAAATCGCTGCGCAGTCTCAGGTGCAGACCTTCCAGCGTATCGACCCCGAAATACCCGTAGTACAGCGGGAGCGTGTCGGGATGGGGATTCCCCATCCAGAAGCCGCACCGTGGAACGGGCTTGCGCGCGATGATGTTGCGGATCAGGAGGCGAGAGGTCATGGGTTAATCAGATTGCTTCGTGGCGCCTTCGGCGCCACTCGCAATGACAGGGGGCGGAAGACAATGCCGCCGTGCCGGAATGCCGCGTAATGTAGAAAGTCCGGGGGGAAAGGTCAAGCAACCACAAGGTCAGAAGGCGTAGCCGATGCTGGCGCCCCCGAAGATCTGCGCCCCGGCATTCATGAAGAACGGCGTGAGCCCGATCCTGAAGAGGAAACCTTCCCGGACGGGCTGATACCGGTAGCCCACAGTCGCCGTCGCGACCACGACCCATGCACCGGTAGTCCCCTCGCTAGACCCGAAAAGGTCACCGGAAATTCGACCGTAGATGGGAACCGCCCCCAGGCCGATCTCCAGGTGATGATTTCCGGTACCGGAGAGATATTCGACCATGAGGGGAATGGTCGAGATACTGACATCGGAGATGAAGCCGATCGTGAAATGGGAGAATCCGACGCGGACGGCGATGTTCTCGGCAAAGCGATGATCGAAGTTGACGGAGTAGAGCAATCCCTGTCCCAGAGCTTCGAAATACACTCCGTTCGGCGTATAGCCGGAAGACGGTTGCGCGAAGGCCGCGGGGCGGGGGGCGGCGGCAAACATCACGAGTACGACGATAATCCTCTTCATGGCATCCTTCTCCTATACAGATCGATCAATGAACCTTGGACTGAGCGATGTCACGGCGAATAGAACCACCGCTCCGGAAACAAGGAAGAACTGAGCTGCGAACTGCCACAGGGGTGGAATGAACAGGCTGATGGACCAGGCGGCGAGTGCGGGGAGTGCAAACGCCACTCCTCTGCCGAGGAGGGAGGAGAGCTCCTCCCTGCGGGCGGGAGTACGCACGCCCGGCCTGTCGGAGAACGCGAGAAGCTCTTCCGGGACGGGGACATCGGGGATGTTTTGCAGCCCCGCGTCGACCTGTAGCATGGCGCGTGCGTACATCCCGCATGCGCTGCAACTGCGCCGGTGGAGAACAGCCTCGTGGGGGAGCGGGGATGACCTCCGAGTATCGAGCCATCCATTGTAGAGGCTACGGAACTCTTCGCAGT
>DASVIU010000667.1:0-1706 GCA_036386275.1 Bacteroidota bacterium
TCCGCCCCGCGGTGAACGATGCCGTGATGCGGGCTCTTGGTGTTTCAGGAACCGGACAATGACATGACTGCCGAACCCACGATCACCGTCGGCGTTCTCACATCACCCGCGGTGGACTTTGAAGGGGAATTTGATGTCGCGGGATCTGACGATACCCTCCGCGGGCCCGCCCGTGCTTCCGTTTCCGGCAATTCCGTCATCATCGAGTGCGGCGGCAGGCGCTCCGTGTACTCGTCCGGCGTCCTCCTGACTCCGGCCGGGGGCGGAGGAACTTCGTTCGTGATTCGTGGAGTAATCATCGGCATAAGATTCCACTGGGAGCGGAAGGAAGACCAGCGTTTTACGGGCGCGCTCCGGCTCGTGGCGAAAGGGGGTGACGTCGTTGCGATCAATGTCGTTCCGGTGGAGGAATACCTTGCGAGCGTCATCTCGTCGGAGATGAGCGCTTCGAGTTCCGCGAATCTCCTCAAAGCCCACGCGATCACATCACGCAGCTGGCTCCTGGCGCAGCTTGAACGGTCAGGTGAGCTGAAAGAGGGAGGAAAGCGTTACACGACAACCACCAGGGAGCACGACCGGATCGTCAGGTGGTATGACAGGGAGGAGCACGACCTCTACGACGTCTGTGCGGACGACCATTGCCAGCGCTATCAGGGGGTCACGAAATCCTACACCGACGCCGTCGCTCTGGCTGTGGAGCAGACGCGCGGACAGGTGGTCATGTACGACGGGCGTATCTGCGACGCCCGGTTTTCGAAATCATGCGGGGGGATCACCGAGCCGTTTGGAAAAGTCTGGCAGCCGGTGGAGATTCCGTACCTTGTCCACCTGGCGGATATCCCCCCCGACGATCGCCTTCCCGGCTTCCTTTCGGATCCCGACGTCAGCCGGGAGGACCAGGCGGATCGCTGGATCAGGAGCTCCCCTCCCGCATTCTGCAACACCGCGGACGCTCGGATACTCTCACAGGTCCTTCTCAAGTACGATCAGGAGACCACGGATTTCTACAGGTGGAAAGTTGCGTACGGGCAGGAGTATCTGGCAGCGCTCATTCGAGAGAAGAGCGGTGTCGATTTCGGGGCGATTATCGATCTGGCGCCGGTGGAGCGCGGTCCCTCGGGGCGCCTCACGCTCCTGAAGATTGTGGGAGAGAAGAAGACGCTGACGATCGGCAAGGAGCTCGAAATCCGCCGGACGCTCTCGCCGTCGCACCTCTACAGCTCGGCGTTCGTGATCGACCGGCTCGATTTCACAGCCACTGTTCCCGGCAGTTTTGTTCTCACCGGGGCGGGGTGGGGGCACGGGGTCGGCCTCTGCCAGATCGGCGCAGCCGTCATGGGGGACCAGGGCTACTCCCCTGAATCCATACTGTCACACTATTTTCCCGGCACCGCGATCTCAAAACTCTACTGAGTCATAACGAGCAAAGGTTGTCATTGCGAGCGGAGCGAAGCAATCTGAACCCAGTGTCATTGCGAGCAGAGCGAAGCAATCTGAACCCAGTGTCATTGCGAGCAGAGCGAAGCAATCTAACCCGGCAATAGCTCCTCCCATCTGGGATTAGCCGATTCAATGAGTTCTATTTTCTTTCGCCTCGATCCGGCTTTCAGTTGTTTCTCGCGCGTAATAGCGGCCGTTGGATCTTCGAAGATTTCATAGTAAACTAATTTTGTTATATGATATTTCTTGGTAAACCCGTCGTGTAC
>DASVIU010000668.1:0-1839 GCA_036386275.1 Bacteroidota bacterium
GTTACTGGAAATCAGCGGTACATGTTTCATACACGGAGACCTCATGACAAGCCTACCCCCCAGAACTGAAATGGAGCGGGCCTACAGAAAAAGCGACTCCACGTACGACGGGGTCTTCTTTCTTGGAGTCAGGACGACAGGAGTTTTCTGCCGCCCCTCATGCGGTGCCCGGAAGCCTCTCCCGCAAAATGTGGAGTATTTTGCCACCCCGAAAGAGGCGGTATTCGCCGGATACCGCCCGTGCAAGAGGTGCCGCCCCCTCTCGGCCATAGGTGAGCCCCCCGTCTGGGCCGGTCGTCTTCTCACAGAGATTGAACGGGATCCGGCCCGCCGGTTCACCGATGCCTCCCTCCGCACTATGGACATCGATCCGGCCAAAGCCAGGCGGTTCTTCAATAAGAACTACGGGATGACATTCCAGGCGTATTGCCGCGGCAGGAGGCTGGGCAAAGCGTTCGAGCGGATACGAAAGGGGGAGAATCTCGACGACGTGACGCTCGGACATGGTTACGAATCCCACAGCGGCTTCCGTGAGGCATTTGCAAGGACATTCGGTACACCTCCCGGGAAGGCAAACGGAACGGAGTGCATCACGGTCGCATGGATTGAAAGCCCGCTCGGTCCGCTCGTTGCGGGAGCAACCGAAGAGAACCTGGTGCTGCTCGAGTTTACAGACAGGCGAATGCTCGAGGCGCAGATTTCGACACTCGGACGACTCTTCAAACGTCCAATCGTTCCCGGCGAGAACGCCGTCCTTCTGCGGCTCAGGGACGAATTACGGGAGTATTTCGCAGGGAAGCTCAGGAAATTTACAGTCCCGCTTGCGTTCCCGGGATCAGAGTTCCAGCAGCGGGTCTGGAAAGGGCTTCTCAGCATCCCGTACGGGTCGACACTTTCCTACGAAGGGCTCGCCCAAAAAGTGAACGCGCCGCGTGCCCAACGTGCGGTGGGGCATTCGAACGGGTTGAACCGGATAGCAATCGTGATCCCATGTCACCGGGTGGTGAACAAAGACGGAAAGCTCGGGGGATACGGCGGCGGACTGTGGCGCAAACGCGCGCTGCTGGACCTGGAGCGCGGAGAGCGTGTCTACGCACCTTCACCCGGGATGAACTGAGCGCGGTCCCTCATCCGGCCCCGGGAAGCCGGCAGAGACGTGAGACCTGATGACGGTGGTTCGCGAACGTCCTGTACCCCCAGTTGAAAACGTCTTTCAGGAGCGGCATCACGGAGAACAGATAGAGCGGATAGGCCCACCAGATGCGCTTCATCGCATAGCGGTAAACGTCTGCGCCCTGAACCTGACTTCCGTCGGACAGAAGAAGCCGCAGGTCCTCCGTGAGCCGGAGGGGGTCTATCTGCAGCTTCTCCGTGACCCATGCCGCCTGAAGCGGGGCGATGTCAAAGCCCCTCCTGTGCAGTGTCCCCTCCCAGAAGGGTACCCACCGGCGGCAGACGCCGCAGGAATCGTCATACAGAATCCATCCCGCCGGGCGGGGAGACTCCTTAACCTGATCCCCCCCCTCATTCATTCTGACCATCAATTATTCCTCCCGGGGCGCGATGTTTCCCGTTGCCACCCCCCTCATCGGACCAGCATGAGTCGTTTTGTCTGCGAGAAGGCTCCAGCCCGGAGCCGGTAGAAATACACCCCCGAAGCAACGCTCGTTCCGTCGAAGCGTACCTCATGGTAACCGGATTCCTGATGCGTGTCCACAAGCTTCGCCACTTCCTGCCCGAGAGCATTGTAGATGACAAGTGTCACGTCAGCACCCCGGGGGAGCCCGTACCCGATCGTTGTCGAAGGATTAAAGGGGTTGGGGAAATTCTGCGAAAGCA
>DASVIU010000669.1:0-2266 GCA_036386275.1 Bacteroidota bacterium
TGCCGCGCAGCACCGGCTTGTCCGGCGTCATTGCACGCGAGCGGTGTTCAGTGATGAGCTTGTCGTCAATCAACGCGCGCAAAACGGTTTCGTCGAGCATCTCGATTTTGGAAACTTCGTGCGAGGTGCGGAAACCGTCGAAGTAATGAATGAACGGAATCCGCGAACGCAGCGTCGCCGCCTGCGCAATCAGCGCGAAATCCATCGTCTCCTGGACCGACGCCGCGCCCAGCATTGCCCAGCCGGTCGAACGGCAGGCCATGATGTCGCCGTGATCGCCGAAAATGGAGAGCGCATGGCTCGCCACCGTGCGCGCCGTGACGTGGAACACCGTCGGCAGCAGTTCGCCGGCGATCTTGAACATGTTCGGGATCATCAGCAGGAGGCCCTGCGACGCGGTGAATGTCGTCGAAAGCGCCCCGGTCTGGAGAGCGCCGTGGATCGCACCGGATGCCCCCCCCTCGCTCTGCATCTCCGTGACAGAGGGGACCGTCCCCCACAGGTTCTTGCGTCCCGCTGCAGACCATTCATCCGCCCACTCTCCCATGTTGGAGGAGGGGGTGATCGGGTAAATTGCGATGACTTCACTCAGTTTGTGAGCGACATATGCGGCGGCTTCGTTACCGTCGATCGTGACCATTTTCCGTTTCATCATGCGGCCTTATGTAATGAGGTGTTCCGTTTAATTGGCAGATTTTTCATCGGGCAAGTACACACAGAATGGCGAATATCATGCCATGCCTGACCGCCCAAAATGGGGCAAATCGCGGGATTCAGTCAAGAGAATTCCAAGAATTAGGAATTCGCGACCATAGAAGTGGGAATTTCTTCGAGCAAACCAGTCATTGCGAGGCCTGTCATTGAGCGTAGAGAAGCAACCCAGCGGCCGAAGCAATCTGGTCAACCAGGTTGTTGCTGGGTCAGGCAGTGGAGAGTCCCGAACCCCCACACCAGGTCGACGGCGTGTATGCCGACAACGGGTCTGTCGGTGAAGAGTTCCGAGAGTATGCCGAGTGCGGTCCGGTCGCGGGGGTCGTTGAACGTCGGTACGATCACACACGAGTTCGCAATGTAGAAGTTGGCGTAGCTCGCAGGTATGCGGAGTCCGTTAAAGTAGAGAGGCGAGGGCATCGGGAGGAGGACCACATCCGGTTTCGAACCGTTCTCGAGCTGCACTCCGGAAAGCCGTTCGCGGTTTTCGTTCAGCGGCGCGTAGTTGACGTCGGAAGGATTCGTCTCATTGCATGTGACGATTGTCCCCGGGTTGACGAACCGTGTGATATCGTCAACATGCCCGTGCGTATCGTCCCCGGCTATCCCCCTGCCCAGCCAGAGCACGTTCGTGACGCCGAGCGCATCGCGGAGCGCACCCTCGATCTGATCGCGTGTCGCTCCCGGGTTGCGCGCCTGTACCCGCTGGTCGAGCAGGCACTCTTCCGTTGTCAGGAGCGACCCCCGTCCGTTCACATCGATTGAGCCCCCCTCAAGGACGAACTGCTCTCCGTTCACGGTCGGATGGAAGAGCCGGAGCCCGAGTGCCTTCGCGGCGCGGGAGTGGATCTTCGCGTCCTTCTTCCAGTCCGGGTATTTTGCCCAGCCGTTGAACCGGAAATCCACGATCGCCGTCTCGGCGTCATTCCGCCTGACGGCAATCGGCCCGAAGTCTCTCGTCCATCCCCGGTCTGTGGGGAACCGGAAGAATTCGGTCCGCGCGGGATCCAACCCCGCCTTCTTCAGAACCCTCCGTGCGGATCCTTCGTGTGATTTCGATTCGACGATGATCCGGAGGATCTCACCCGGGGAGATCTTCCGGACGATTTCCCCGTAGACCCACGGGATGACGGCGAACTTCCCCGGCCAATCGGTCGTATTGTGGGGCCAGCCGATCCACGTTGCCTCGTGCTTTTCCCATTCTGCCGGCATATGAAATCCCACCCCGGCGGGAGTCTCAGGAGTGTGTGCTATGGCGCGATGCTCCACGGTTCATCATTGAGAAACCGGCGCGTGATGCCGCCGTAGGCGTCTATCCGCCTGTCCCGGAGGAACGGCCAGTTGCGCCGCACATCCTCCATGTGTCCGGTATCGACCACCGCAAGGAGTATCTCCTCGTTCCCCGCGGAGGCTTCAGCGAGGACAGTTCCCTGGGGATCGGCGACAAAAGACGAACCCCAGAACTCTATCCCGGCTCCCCCCCCCGCAGGGATTTCATGACCGACACGGTTCACCGCGGCTACGTAGATCCCGTTCGCCACGGCATGCCCCCTCT
>DASVIU010000670.1:0-1995 GCA_036386275.1 Bacteroidota bacterium
CCAGACGCTTCGCCAGGACGGGTCGACGAATGCCTATGCGGTCTGGGATCTCCGTACGAAGGACAATCTCGATGTGGCGCCCGGGCTCTACATTTATCATGTCGAAGCAGTGGGTTTCGACTCGTATGTCGGAAAATTCGCGATCATCAAATGACGCACCCTGGGCAGAACCTCATGAAGAGCCTTGCACTTTTCCTCTGTGTTGCGGCGGCGGGACTCCACGCACAGTCCAAGACGGGGACGACGATCGGCCAGTTTACGCTCATTGATCAAGGGGCACGATCTGCTGCTATGGGAGGTGCCGGCGTGACATCGTCGGCCGAAGCTATGGCAAGCTTCTATAACCCCGGAGCGCTCGGGGCCCTGGAAAGATCAGATTTTCAGTTCACATATAACCAGTGGCTGGCGGGCATTACCGTCAGCAACGCGATCGCAGCCGTCCGCATTGGCTCGATCGGCACCGCTGCTCTTGCGGTGACAAATCTGAGCTCCGGCGACATCCCGGTCACCACGGTGGAGCAACCACTCGGCACCGGGGAACAGTTTAATGTCAGCGATCTCCTGATCGGCCTCGGCTGGGGGATGGCGGTGACAGACAGGTTCTCGTTTGGCATACAGGTCAATTACGTCAGCGAACGCATCTGGCACAGCTCGGTGGCGGTTTTGGGCGTGAACATCGGGACAATCTACAGGCTCTCCCCCGACGGCCTCCGCATCGGCGCAAGTCTCATCAACTTCGGCACAAAGGGGCGGTTTGACGGGACTGACTTGCGGGTCTCCTACAACGAGGACCCGACCCGCTATGGTGCAAACAGCACGCTTCCCGCCACGCTCAATACAGATTACTTCGCGCTCCCTATGGTGTTCCGGGTTGGCCTCGGTTACCCGGTCGTGTTCGACGGGGCCAATACGCTCACGCTTGCCGTTGACGCTATTCATCCGAGCGATCAGGCAGAGAGCGTCAACATGGGGGGGGAATGGGCTTTCCAGAAGGTTCTCTTCTTGCGCGTAGGCTACCAGAGCCTGTTCCTGAAGGACTCCGAGGTGGGGTTGACCGCAGGCGGAGGAGTGCAGTGGGACGGCCTGGGCTACGACCTCAGACTCGACTACGCCTGGGCGTCTTTCGGAAGGCTCGGCGGAGTCCAGCGTGTCACGCTCGCATTTGCATTCTGACCCGGTTTCTGCCGTTGAACCTCATCGCCCTGTTTTTCTCCTTCGCCTCCCTGGGTCCGCGCCGTGAAGGTCGGTTACCAGAACATGCCAGTCGAAAGCATTTACCACCCAAATGAAATCATCCGGCCAATTTCGCACAAAGTACGGACATTTCTCGCCGGACGGAACCGAGTATATCATCACCACACCCGAAACCCCGCGTCCCTGGATCAACGTCATCAGCAACGGCGACTACGGCGTTACCGTTTCGCAAACAGGGAGTGGATACAGCTGGCGGACGCACGCCCAGCTCAATCGCATAACGCGATGGGAGCAGGACCTTGTGCGTGATGAGTGGGGGAAGTACATTTACATCCGGGATGAACAGGCCCGCATCTGGTCTGCGGGCTGGAAACCCGTGTGCGGGAAACCGGATCGCTACGAATGCCGTCACGGCATCGGGTACACCCTCATCAGCTCCCGCTTCAGCGGGATCGAGACCGAATTGCTGATATTCGTTCCCAACGATGAGCCCGTTGAGCTCTGGCGGCTGAAGGTAAGGAACACCGGCCGGACTCCCCGGAAGCTACGACTCTTCACGTATCTTGAATGGGGACTCGGGGCGGCGCCCGACTGGCATCGCGAGTTTCACAAATCATTTATTGAGACGGCATATGACGCCGGCTCCCGCGCGGTTTTTGCGACCAAACGGCTCTGGGAAGTCCCGGGGGACAGGGGCCACTGGAATACCGAATGGCCGTACGTCGCCTTCCACTCGAGCAGTCGGAGGCCCGTGGGGTTTGACACGGACAAGGAGTCCTTTCTCGGGATGTACGGGAGCCT
>DASVIU010000671.1:0-2267 GCA_036386275.1 Bacteroidota bacterium
ACGTATAGGGGCGGTCGATTATTTCCTGTTCTTCACATACGTATCGGCCCAGGAGAAGCTCTCGGCCAGGACGTCGAGCACAGATTCACGCGCTGAGTACCCGTGGCTTTCAAACGGGAGCATCACCAGCCGCGCCGTCCCCCCCGTTCCCTTGAGGGCTTGAAACAGCCGCTCCGACTGGATAGGGAACGTCCCGGTGTTGTTGTCTGCCTCGCCGTGGATGAGAAGCAGCGGAGCCTTTATTTTATCGGCGTACGTGAACGGGGACATCTTCATATAAGTGTCTTGCGCCTCCCAGAATGAGCGCCGTTCAGACTGAAACCCGAAGGGCGTCAGTGTCCTGTTGTATGCACCGCTACGCGCGATTCCTGCGGCAAACAGATCCGAATGAGCCAGCAAGTTCACGGTCATGAATGCGCCGTAGCTGTGACCGGAGATGCAGACGCGCTTCCGGTCGATGACTCCCATCGAGTCAAGGCGATCGATCGCCGACTTTGCGGAGCTTACAATCTGTTCAACAAACGTGTTGTTGACGGTCTCCGGATCTCCGACGACGGGCATGGTCGCATCCATGAGCACCGCGTATCCCTGTGTCACAAAAAGGAGTGGGGTTGCTCCGCGGAAGAACGTGAATGCATCTGCCGACCCCCGCACCTGGCCCGCTGTCGCGGCATCGGAATACTCGAGCGGATATGCCCAGATGAGGCAGGGGAGCCGCGTGCCTGCCTTGTAGTTTGCCGGGAGATACAGCATGCCTGAGAGGGGCACCCCGTCGGGCCGGACGTACTTGATCAATTCCTTTTTCATACCTGTCAGTTGGGGCGCCGGATCCGTAAATGCCGTGAGCGCCTTTCTTCCCGGCGTGCCCGACGCCCGTTCATAGAAATTCGGCGGTTCGGTGCGGCTCTCATATCTGGTCAAGAGTTTCGACTGACCGAGCCCGATGAACGAGAGAAACTGCTCGACTCCCCCCTCCTCCGAACGGAAGAGACGCTCCGTCTTCAGCGTCACGATGTTCATTCTGTCAAGGAACGGCCTGTCGCCAAGTTCCGTCGCACCTCGCCCGCTCAGGAATATCCAATCACCGTCTTTGGCGACCGTCGATTCGCCGTTGGGCTTTGTCTCGTAGACCGGTCGCCCGGGATCGTGATAGGCATCGTTGATGTTGAGGCTGAACAATACCCGTCGCGAGTCGGCGGGATGGGCGAGCGAGATGGATGCCGTAGTGCGCCAGCGGCGATCCCTGTTGTACTCCGTCACCAAGACATCGTCCTGAACCGGGAGCCAGGCGAATCCCGTGAAGCGGTCCTGCGTGCGGAACAACTCCTTCGGGTCCCCCGCAAACGGCGCGGAGAGTGTCATCACTTTATCGCGAAACGGGACTTTTTGGACGGGGTCGCCGCCGTCAAGCGCTTCTTCCCAGATGAGCGATGCACTCCTGAGAAGTTGCCATTCCACGTCACGGGGACCAGTCGGGACCCCCTGCGTGGGAACCTCATCCGAAATCGGAAGGTCTGCGATCGTTTTTAGGACATTCCCTTTGCTATCCCACACTTCGACAGAACGGGTAAAATCCTCGTACGGGACGCGGTACGAGTAGGGTTTCCGGAGTGCCGTGATCATGAGAAATTTCGCATCAGGCGAGAAGTCTGACGATGAATAGAGACCCGGCTTCCCCATCTCCGTCCGCTTGCCGTCGGTTGCATCAACCAGCATGAGCTGGCTGGCGGCGTAATATGTGAACAGGTCCTCATCGTACTGGCTCTTGAGGAGATCTTCGTACGTCGCCACCTTCGCTATCTTCCCATGAGTCTCTTCAGTATTCGGCCCCAAGGGCCGCTTCGGCAGGGGGGGAGGGGCTCCCCGGCGGGGATCGATAGCGTGTACCAGGAGCCTCTTGTTGTCGCTCATCCAGGCAAAGGGAGCATCGAGTACGTCATTGAGAGTGAGTCCTTTAATCGCCGCTGCTTTCCCGCTTGCCGGGTCCGCCAGCCAGAGCTCAATCCCCTCTACGCCGTCGAGCTCGAACGCGATCCGTTTCCCGTCGTGCGACCAGACAGGAAATCCGATGCGCGCATCCGGGGGGAGTTTCACATGCACGTCAGTGTTTGTCACCAGGTTCTTCACCGTGATCCCCGTGTATTGCGTGATTCTCTGACGGCCTGAAATCTGAGGTGAAATGCGAAGACCCGCAATCCTGAGTATGGGGCGCGCCAGAACCTCGATTGATGGATTTGCGAGATAATCAACAAGCATCATCGCATCAC
>DASVIU010000672.1:0-7410 GCA_036386275.1 Bacteroidota bacterium
TCGATCGCCCTCCTCCAGTCGGGAATGAATGCGGAGGCGAAGATTCTCCTCACAAAGATCCTCGAGAAGTCCGTGGGGGCCGACGGGAGGACATTCGAGTCGAGCCGCTGGTCGGGGTTCGACTACACGGAACTTGACCAGAACGGAGAGCTCCTCTACGCCCTCTGGACATATGCCGCATGGACGGGGGACCTGGAGTTCGTGAAGAAGTACTGGAGCAGTATCGCGCATGTGGCGGTCTTCCCGTTGCAGGAAAGGTTCCGCGACAGGGAGGCGGGGCTCATGCACAACAGGCGGGAATTCTGGGAGCGGAACGACTCGTTCGGCGTGGAGGACGGGTACGAGCTCGTGTACCAGTTCTGGGTATCGTTTGGCCTCCGGCATGCTGCGGACCTCGCTGATGCCGTCGGCGCCCCGGAGGGGGGAGAGTGGCGGGAGACGGCGAAGGCGATCAGGACATCGATGCTCACCCATCCGAAATACCGGCTTGTGGAGGAAGGGCATTTCATCAAGCGGAGGACCCGCGACGGGAGGTGGCAGCGGACAATGATACCGTCCGATCGCTCCCGCATGCCCCCCGGCTCGCCGATCGGGACACTCGCGAAGCCCGAGTGCGAGCCCGACATCGGGAGTGTCATCCCGGTGATGTACGGGTTCGTCGAGCCGGAGAGCGAAATCGCTCTCGGAACGCTCCGCCACTGTGAGACACTCTGGAGCCAGAAATGGGACTTCGGCGGCTACCCCCGCTACAACACGTCGAGCGAGCCCGATCCCCCCGCCCCCTGGCCTCTTGCGACCCTCTTCATGGCGAGATCGTACATCGAGACCGGGAACGGCCCGAAGTTCTGGCAATGCGTGAACTGGGTGCGGAACATACACGGGGGGCTCTCCGGCGGCTGGTTCGAGCGCTACGGGCCGAGCATCACCCCTCCGGCCCCTCCGGTCTGCGTCATTGGCTGGGCGTGGGCGGAAGTCACGTCACTGATGGTGCACCACATTGCAGGCGTCCGCCCCGGTCTGGACGCACTGACGATCCGGCCGCGGCTCCCGGAGGGGGTCGATACGCTGACAGGGTCTTTCCGGATCCGGGGGACCATGTGCACGCTCCGGGTCCGGCGCACGCACAGGTCAGGTTCCGCACTTGTGAACGGCCGGAGTGCCCAGGTGTCAAAAGGGGCTCTCCTCGTCCCGTACGGCGATCTGGCCTCCGGAGGGACAGTGATCGAGATGGAGATCGCATGAAACGACGCGAGTTTATCACGACCCCTCTGATCGGCGCGTTTCTGCCCGGCCTCGCCGGATCAAAGGGCCTCGAGGCCTTTCGCGAGCTGCAGGCGGGGGCGCCCGAATCATCGAAGCCTTCAGCGGGCTCCCAGCGATTGCATCCGGACTTCGTCACATATCAGCCGGGCATCGAATATTTCTACCTGGGGAACGGGGACATACAGGGGGCGGTACAGTACTCGCCGGAGCCCGGCGAGGAGTCGTTCGTCGGGTTCACGCTCATGGATCCCGAAAACTTCTGCCGCAAATGGACCACGTTCCTGTTTTCGCCGGAGAGGGGTTTCGCTAACACACGGCTGGGTGTCACATTGGGCGGCGAAGGGGAAGCCGGTGCGGCGAAAGCGGGGATGTACCCGGGCGTCAGAGGATTCTCCGTTGCGCGGGAGAACTTCGGCTCCATCGGTTGGGAATACCCGGACGGCGTCCCGGCGGTTGCGCTCTCATGGACTGCGGGGGAGTGCGCCGTGAAGGAGGAGTTCTTCGTCCCCCGCGAAGGGGCACTCCTCTTCCGCCGCGTGAGCATCACGAATCGCTCGACCGCCGCCCTGACGGCAAAACTCAGCCTTTCGCTCTACGCAAACTTCGGCCTCTTTACGGACATACGGACCGACGAGAAAACCCGTGCAGCCCGCGCCGACGGGCTCGCCTCCATGAGCCTCTTCTCGCTCGATCCGCGCTCCACGGTGTTCGGACGGTACGATGTCCGCACGGACCTGGGGAAGATCGAACCGGGGATGGCCGTGGAGAGTGTGTATGTCTATTCCATCAGGGATGGGGAACGCTATCTGCGGAAGCATGCATTCGCGCCCCTCCTTCGTGAGACGTCGTCGGAGTGGAAGAACAGGGGCACATTCGTCACGGGGAATCCCCTGCTCGACCGCCTGTACAGCGT
Source organism: Bacteroidota bacterium (assembly GCA_036386275.1). Taxonomy (GTDB): domain Bacteria; phylum Bacteroidota; class Ignavibacteria; order UBA10030; family UBA6906; genus Fen-1273. The sequence continues at coordinate 2,177 of DASVIU010000672.1, forward strand.
CTCCCGCACGGAGCTGAAATCCGTCATCTCGCGGAGCGGGAGGATGGACGCAGGGACCTGGATGTATAACATGGAATGGCTCGGGGACCATGCGATGGCTTCAGAGGCACTTCTCCGCACCGGGTTCGTGGATGAGGCACGCCGGCTCATAGAAAAAAACCTGCGCGACTCCATCGGGCCCGACGGCCGTACCATCGAGTCCGGACGGTTCTTCGGGTACGACTATACCGAAATCGTGCAGAACGGCATCATGATGTTCGCGGTCTGGAACTACGTATGCTGGACGGGAGACACCCGCCTCCTCCGGAAGTACTGGCCGAAAATCCGCCTCTGCGGCGACTTCCCGCTGGAGAAGTATTTTCTCGATCCGAAGACTCATCTGGTCCACAACAAACGGGAATTCTGGGAGAGGAGCGACTCGTTCGGGATCGAAGACGGGTTCGAGCTCGCATACCAGTTCTGGGTGTCGTTCGGTCTCGGAAAGGGAGCCGCGCTGGCGCGGCTAGCCGGCGACGCCTCCGCCGCGGAGAGGTGGGATGCGGCGTCCCGCGCGATGCAGGAGACCATGTTCCGCGATCCTGTCTTCCGTTTCATTGAAGACGGACATCTCATCAAGAGACGCACGCGGGACGGGCGGTGGCAGAAAGAGGCCGTCCCGCCGGACCGGGCGAAGCTCCCTCCGGGATCTCCCATTGCCCTCGAAGAGCATTCGCTTCTCGACCCTGACACGATCACGGTGCTTCCCATACTGTTTGAGATGATCCCTCCCGGTTCGCCTCTCACGAGCGAGACACTCCGGTGGGTGGACAGGATCTGGAACCAGCGCTGGGAAGGGGGAGGGTACCCGCGGTACAACGTCACGGGGGAGGACAACCCTCCGGCCCCTTGGCCCCTCGCGTCCATGCTCGTTGCGCGTGCCAGCGCGGCGGCGGGCGAGTATGACCGGGTGTGGCGCGTGCTGGAGTGGCTGGACCGCGTCGCGGGACGCTCGGGCTCCTGGTTTGAGCGGTGTGCGCAGAGCATCACTCCCCCCATGCCTCCGGTCGGTGTCGTCGGGTGGACCTGGTATGAGATCATCAACCTCTGCTCTCACCATGTCGCCGGTTTCCGCCCTGATATTGACGCGCTGATTGTGAAGCCCCGGCTCCCCGACCGGATCGACACGCTCACCTCGGTGCATGCCGTCCGGGGAGCGCGCGTGCATCTTTCCGTGCACCGGGGGTCCGGCAAGGGAAGTGCCACAGTGAACGGGAAGGATGTCCCGGTGGAGCAGGGAGCCGTGCGGATTCCGTATCCGCGGCGCGGATCGACACTCACTCTGGAGTTCACTCTATGAAAAGGAAAGATTTCCTCAGGTTCTCCGCTTCCACGGCGTTCGGCGCGGCATTGATCAATTCTCCCTGGCATTTCTCCGGACGGCAGACAGGGGCTGAAGCGGCGGAAGCCCCGTGGCCGCCGCCGGATGTGACGGAAGAACAGTTCTGGGAGTTCGTAAGGGAGCAGTTTCCCCTTTCGCACGAGCGGGCGTACCTCAACACCGGGGGGCTCGGCGCTTCTCCGTACGCGGTCATCGACGCCGTCAAGGGAAAAATGGATGAGTTGGAGAAGACAGGCGAGACCGGCCACTCGGAGGTGTTGTGGGACGAGATCAAGCGGGACGCCGGCGCGCTCCTGGGGTGCGATGCCGCCGAAATCGCCTTTACGCGGAACACGACGGAAGGGATCAATATTGTTGCCAACGGCCTTCCGCTCCGCAGGGGTGACGAGATCATATTGACGACGCAGGAACATGTCGGGAACGCGTTCACATGGCTCGCCCTCTCAAAACAGGAAGGGGTCGTGCTCCGTCTCTTTGAGCCCTCGACGGTCTCCGATGCGGAGAACATCGACAGGTTGACACGCTGCATCACAAAAAGAACCCGCCTGATCAGCATCCCCCACGCCGTCACCACGACGGGGACGCTCATGCCGGTCGCGCAGATCGCGCGCATTGCGGCGGAGAAGAAGATTTGGTTTTTCGTGGACGGTGCCCAGACAGCGGGGATGATCCCCTTTAGCCTGCATGAGATCGGATGCGACGCCTATGCGACAAGCGGCCACAAGTGGCTCCTGGGCCCGAAAGAGACGGGACTCCTGTACGTCCGCAGGGAGATGCTCGATACGATCAGGGCGAAATTCGTGGGGGCCTACTCGGGGGGCGATTTTGATTTCCTGAAAGGGACTGTCGCATTCAACCCCGCAGCACAGCGCTACGAATACGGGACAGTGAGCGTCCCCCTGCGCGTGGGGCTCGGCGCGGCGGTTGCCTTCATCCGGAAGATCGGGATCGAACGGATCTGGAAGCGTGACAGGATGCTCGCCGACTCGCTCGTCGCGGGGCTGAGCGGAATCCCGGAGATCACCCTCCTTTCTCCCGTGCGCCCGGAATCGAGGAGCGCGATGATCACGATCATGCACCGCACGATCAGCCACGAGAAGCTCCAGGCACACCTGGACACGTACAACCTGCGCACCCGCTCCGTGACCGAAGGGGGCCTGAAGGCGCTCCGGATCTCGTTTCACCTGTACAACACGCCGGGAGAAGTCTCCCGGATACTCGAAGGACTCCGCACTGCCCCGAAAGGATGACGCTGAATGAAATCAGTCAACATATTCGATATCAGCTTCATACTTGTCTACTTCCTGATCATCATGGGGATAGGGCTGTATTTCATGAAGGTCAACAAGGGGGGGAAGGAGTATTTCACCGGAGGGAGCATGATCCCCTGGTGGATGTCGGGGATATCCCTCTACATGGGGAACTTCAGCGCATGGATATTCACGGGGGCTGCGGGGTTCGCCTACACGTCGGGGTGGTTCACGATCCTGTATCTGGGGATGGGGCCGATCGCCTACCTTCTCGGCTCGAGCCTCACCGCGAAGCTCTGGCGGCGGAGCCGGTCGATCTCCCCGCTCCAGTACATACAGACCCGCTACAATCTGAGCACACAGCAGCTCATGAGCGGCGTCATCGCGACGAATTTTATACTCTCGGCCGGGGTCCAGCTCGCATCGACGTGCAAGCTGTTCGCCCCGATCATCGGCATCGACATGACGTGGATCGTCATTATCATCGGTTTGATCGTCCTGATTCACAACATGCTTGGGGGGCTCTGGGGAGATATGGCGATGGACGTCGTCCAGGGGGTCGTGCTCCTCGGGATCACGTTCACCGTGATGCCCCTCAGCCTGGGCCTGATCGGGGGGCTGGGGGAGCTCATCAAGGCGATACCCCCGGTGTCGTTCGATCAGACGTACAACGGCGTCCACTACACGCAGCACTGGCTCGTTTCGATACTCATCATCACGAGCATCGGGTTCGCGGCGGGAGGGGCGCAGCGGTTCTATTCCGTCAAGGATGAGAAGAGCGCAAAGCGCGTCGGCAGGCTCGCGGCGCTTCTGGCGCTTTCGGTCCCGCTGGTGTTCGGGATACCTCCGCTTGTGGCGAAGGTCTACTGGCCGGACCTCTCGCAGGTCGATTTCTTCAAACCCTTCATCGGGAAGAACCCGCAGGACCTCGTGTTTGTCGGGCTTGTCTTCAAGCTCCTTCCCCACGGCCTGATCGGGGTGTTCATCGCCGCGATGCTCGCGGCCACGATGACGACGCTCAGCACCGTGTACAATATGGTCTCGTCGATAATCTCGCATGACATGTACAAGGGAGTCATGAAACCCGACCTGTCGGACAAGGCGCTCCTGAAGGTCGGTCGTATCACCTCCGCCTGCCTCGGGCTAATCGTTGTGGGCCTGGCGATAACGTTCATACACAGCACGTTCGGCCTCTTCAACCAGATGCAGGCGTTCTTCACCCTCTTCAATATCCCGGTGACCGTCCCTCTCGCATTCGGGCTCATATTCCGGCGTATCCCGAAATGGGCCGCGCTCGGGTCGATACTCTGGAGCCTCATCATGGGGTCGGCCGTACGGTACCTTCTCGGGTGGGACATCGGCCCCCAGGTCTATCTCTCCACGTTGCTTTCGTTCGGCGTCCTCGTCTCCTCCAATTGGGTGGCGGAACTTTACAGGACGCGGAAGCCTCTTCTCTGGACCGTCAGCCTTCTGATCAGTGCGGGACTGGCGACGGTATTCGCGCTCACCCCTGGAGCAAACGCTGTCCCGTGGCAGATCGCGGCATCGATAGCCTGCGCACTCATACTCGGTCCCACGCTTGTTCCACTCGCAAGGCTCTTCACGCGGGACACGGAGGAGGAGAAGAAGGAGATCCTCCGCTTCTACGAAAAGCTCGACACCCCCGTCGACGTTCAGGCGGAGGTCTACGGGGCGGGACGCAAGCAGGTCGCGACGCTCCCGGTGGTCGGAAGGACGATCGTGTTCCTCGGCGTCCTCGTCAGCCTCGCATTCCTCAATACGCTCCAGACGAGCGAGACGATTGCCGTCCTTGCGATGATGACAATACTCCTCGGGTTCGGCGGCACGCTCTGGATAGCAGGAAAACGCGTGCAGATGCGCGAAGCGAGGGAGCTCGCGGCGGCCGCTCCCATCGACCATTCATGAACGACGGAACGCTCAATGAACAACCTGTGGGATGAAAAGAAAACGCACGGTCTGAGCGAGCTCGGCCTTCTCATTTACCGCTCCAACATGCTGGGAGAGGATGCCTCGGTGACAAACTGGGCGGGTGGGAATACCTCGGCAAAAATTACTGAGAAGAACTTCCGGGGGGAGCAGGTCGTGGTCCTCCGCGTGAAGGGGAGCGGGACGGACCTCAGGACGATCACCCGGCCCGGTTTCCCCGGTGTCGAGCTCGCGCCGGTGCTCGCACTCCGCTCACGGGGCGCCATGAGTGACGCGGAAATGGTGGAATACCTTGCTCACAGCCTCGTGGACCTGAACGCAAAGCGCCCCTCGATCGATGCGTTGATTCATGCGTTCATCGACCATGTGCATGTCGACCACATGCACCCGGATGCCATCATCGCCCTCTGCACCTCGAAGGACGGCCCGAAACTGATGAAGCAAATATACGGGGATACCGCGGCCTGGCTCCCGTGGCTTCGCCCCGGCTTCGCGCTCGCGAAACAGTGCGGCGAGCTCATCAACGGCCGTCCCCGCCTGCGCGCCGTCCTCCTCGGGAAGCACGGACTGATCACGTGGGGGGGGACCGCCCGGGAGTCCTACAACTCCACGATCACTGTGATCGGCGACGCGCAGGACTTCCTGAAACGGAAGCTTCA
>DASVIU010000673.1:0-1854 GCA_036386275.1 Bacteroidota bacterium
CCGGCCGGAGGTGATTGTCGTCGTCGCTCTTGACAACAGGGTCGTGGAGGGGACGCTCCGCCCGTCATCCGACACCAGGACGCACACGCTCCTCTACCGGCACTTCACGGGGATCGGCGGTGTTGTCCACACGCATTCCCCGTACGCGGTGGCATGGGCGCAGGCGGGAAAGCCCGTGCCGATACTCGGGACCACGCATGCTGACCACCTCCCGGAGGATATTCCCTGCACGAAGCGGATGACCGCCAGGATGATACGGGGGGACTACGAAGAAGAGACGGGGAACATGATCGTGAGCACGTTTGCCCGGAAGTCGTACGAAGATGTCCCCATGGTCCTCGTCGCGGGGCACGGCCCTTTTGCCTGGGGTGCGACGCCGGAGAAGGCGGTCTATCACAGCCTCATGCTCGAAGAGCTCTCGAAAATCGCGTACCTGACGCTTCAGATCAACCCGCGGGCCCCCCGGCTCGGGCGCCCGTTGATCGAAAAACACTATCGGCGCAAACACGGGCCGGATTCCTACTATGGACAGGCGGGTTCCGGCCCGAAAAAAGGAGACAGACAATGAACAACCACCCGAAAGGCGTCCCGTACGCGGGGGAGTACATTTCCTGACATGACCGGCGTCCGTCTTCACGGCCCTCTCGACCTCAGGGTGGAGGATCTCCCTGATCCTCCGCCCCCCGGTCCGGGCGAGGTCCTCATACGCGTCACCGCGGCCGGCATCTGCGGGAGCGATCTCCACTCGTACAATCACGGGCGCATAGGGGACACACGTGTGTCGGCCCCGCTCGTCCTCGGACACGAATTTGCCGGTGTCGTCGAACAGTGCGGGAAGGATCCGGTTGCCGGAGACGGGCGTCCGCTCTTCACGGGCCTCCGCGTTGCAGTCGATCCTGCCACCCCCTGCCTGAAATGCGACATGTGCCTCAGGGGGGATACGCACATCTGCAGGGCGCTCCATTTCTGCGGCCTCTTTCCGGATGACGGGTGCTTCCGCGAGAAGCTGGTGTCGCCGGCCCGGTCCTGCTTCATACTCCCGCCGGACGTCGACGATGAGGGAGGGGCGATGCTTGAGCCCCTTGGCGTCGCGATGCATGCCGTCGGCCTTTGCCGGATCACGGAAGGAGACACGGTTGCCCTCTACGGCGCGGGCCCGATCGGGCTGCTGATCCTGCAGCTCCTCCGGAACGCGGGGGCGTCATCCGTGTACGTCGTCGAGCCTCTCCCCTGGCGGCTCTCCCTTGCCTCCCGGTTCGGGGGGATTCCCGTGGATGCTTCCGTCGATCCTGTTCAATTCATCCTGGAGAAGACGGGAGGGAGGGGAGTCGACGTTGCCGTGGAAGCTGCATGGGCTGATGCGAGCGTTCAGGATGCCGCCGAGTCCGCAGCCCCGGGGGGACGCGTCCTCCTGGTGGGAATACCCGGAAACGACAGGCTTTCGCTCGACCATTCAACGGCCCGAAGAAAAGAGCTCTCGCTCCTCTTTTCCCGTCGGATGAAGCACACGTACCCGGGGGCCATCCGTATGGTGCGGGAAGGTCGGGTCGATCTGCGGAGCATCATCACGCACAGGTTTCCGCTGGAGGCGCTCCCCTCGGCGTTCGCACTGAACGCCGCGTACAGAGATGGAGTCGTCAAAGTGATCGTTACGGGATGAGGACGCCGGCGGGGAGTGATACGGCAGATCATGGGGGGGGACTTCTTGTCGCCGCGGGGGTCCTGACGGAGCTCTGCTACCTGGCGTTCTACGTCACCCCCCCCGGCCCGGCGGAAGTTCTCGTCTTCATCGCGGTTAACGCGGTGACGTTTCTCCTCCTGTCGCTTCTCATCTGGCGCATGAAGAAAGGGGGG
>DASVIU010000674.1:0-11424 GCA_036386275.1 Bacteroidota bacterium
TCAGGCAGAAAGGAAGCGGCGACCCGGGGGCGAGAGAGTCCACATCCCATGTCGTGAAATACGCTCCGTGTGAGAACTGGTACCAATTCGCCGACCCTATGAGCGACACAATCGCCGCTCCGTGGTCCCAGAGGCTTCTGAACTGGACCCTCGAAAGATAGTGGGGGGACGAAGACTTGACATGAACCGATACAGTGTCAGGCCAAGCAGTGGAAAGGGCGTTCTGCAAGGCATTGGCGACGTCTTCAAAGACTGGCGCGTCCGTCGAGTCGGCCACCGATATGGATCTTCTCATCCACGATTGTTCGGGAGAATCCTCATAAGCGGCAATTTTGGACACCATCACATTCAGTCCGGCGAGGTTCCAGGCAGGGAGTCGGCCGAGTGAGGCAACGAACCGCCCCGGGAGGCCCGAATCGGCCCCGGCTTCGACAAACCACTGGTCCACCATGATTGAGTCCTCGCCTGCGAACGTGAAGCCCTCCTCCCTGTGGGAAGGAACTGTATTAACATTGCCGGTCAGGAGGAAATATTTCGGTGCGGGGGCTTTCCATGAGGCTATGGCAAACGTGATAAGCCTCTTGATGGCGGTGTCAGCAGTTGTCCCTTTCCCGAAAGAGCTGTATATCGAATCCGTAACCGCAAATCCGACGGCAAAGCCGTTGTGAACCAGGCGGCGGAGGGCAAGCGGTTGGACTGCAGCGACATACGCCGGCGGCGAAATGACCACGTAATCGAATCGGTTGTTCGGGCTCTTGAGATCGGGGATTACCGACTGGGAGAAGAGCCGGGGGGCCGTCGCAAGGAACACCAACGCAAAGACAACGATTAAACCGATGATTGATGCGGGCCTCATATGATTATCCTTTCTGAGAGGTGGGGAACATCGGCGGCACGAAATCTCCAACCCCGTATCAATCAGATTTGTGCGAGGTCCTCCATCATTTCACAGTAGTGGTGCATTATCGCGAATGAAAACGCAGGCGAGGCCACAATATCCCTGTTGATATCCGACCGGAAAAGAGTCTATTATCAATCAGGCGAAAGTTGTGACCTTGGTTGTGGGGGGGTAGTGATGTGCATTGACAATATACCGGAACACGCGCGGCTTGTCAAGCAATCAAGCTTCGAATAGAAACCACAGTGAGCCAGGCCGGGAATGAAGTCATACCTTCGGGAAATATCCGTGATTCTGCTCTGCCTTACCACCGGCTATTCATCTGTTGAAAGCTCTTGTCCAGATCTGCTCTGGACGCTTTGATGAATCCTTCCGTCATCCCATAGCCTATTTCGAAAACGTCATTTTCGAATCCTTTCATTACCGAGGCCACAAATTCCGCAGGCTTGAGATCCACTTTGAAATTGCCCCTTTTTGCTCTTCCCTCCGGCCGCAAACTATTACTTCATTCCCTGCTTCCAGGAAGAATTCGGCCATCGCATAACCTATGCCCGTTGCTCCCCCGGTAATCAGTACTGTATTTCCTGATATTGTCATATGACATTTCCCTCATTCATTCCTTCGCAGGATATCCCACAGTCTGGCCAAACAGTACCCGCTGGTCGGCGCGCAATTTCAGCTTTGCTGTAAGAGCGGGCTTATTGCAATTGTGAAACCACGATGCCAGGCCATGGGAAGCGGCAAACAAATATACGTTTCCTGCAATGAGACCTGTATCGACAAAATAATACGATTTTTGAATCTCAGGGTCTTGCAGTCCGGGCTCCTGATAACCGGAGGTGTTGGAAAGTCTATTCACATCCACGATGTAAATGAGGTGAACCGGCGCCCTGGCGATAAGAGCCGCCTGGCCTTCCCCGATTGCCAGGGGACGCAGGTCGTCCGCGAGCACCTGAACCAGCCCGTGATGGAGCGCATCAAACAGATAAATTCCTTCCTGAATGGCGACATAAAGATCAATCTCCTGCGAGTTGCTGGCTGACGCGGCAGTCCTTCCGGGTATGTCAAACGGGCCCTTCTTTCGATTTACTCCGCACGCTGCCCAGAGCAGATTCGACAGCAACTGCCGGGAAAGTTTCTTCTCGCTCATTTCCCGGATAGTCTGTCTTTGTTGCAGGGCTCTCAATACTGATCTGCCACCGTCGAGCCTGGGTCTCGGCAATCTGATCAGGAGTAAATTCTGTGAAGAATCAGAACCTTTTTTCATAGAAGCGGCTCGTTTGCGTGGTTTGAAAAGCATGGAGATCTCGCTATCTTTCAACCATCGATTGACAAGAGCGTAGTCCGGTCGTGGGATCATAAGGAGGGAGTATCTTGTGAGCAAGAAGAACCATCGCACATACGATGCCCATGAAACGAGCCGGATGTTACAGTTGCACGGGACGCGCCTGGCGTCTTTCAAGAGCCGCGGAGGCGCTTTTGGCGTAGATTTTTTTCTCGTATTCTGGGTGTTCTATTTCCTTCTGATCTCCGGTGTTTGGCTCGCACCCCGGCTTGGAATGGTACTCAAGGATGATGTCCATCTGTCGTTTGACTTCACTCACTGGTCAGCCTTGTTTTTCTTGTCGCATACTTCACGTTATGGACCTACTGGACGAACGGTCGATCCGCCGGTAAGTGGCTCTTCGGCATCAGGGTTGTCTCCCTGTGGGGAAACCGGGATGCCTTTTCAAAGAACCACTCTAAATGTGAAGGTACATCATGTCGCGCGCAATATCAACAAGGGGCTGTCGAAGGTTCTCTGTCCTGCTGTAAATCTATGTTCCGCGGACATTGCGTCTTTGCGCGCCAATGGGTAATTTTAGGCGGTACGTTCAGCAGACCGTCCGCCTTCCTGCCCCGCAGGCCTGTTCCTCCATTATTACGCACAGGGATACTCCAATGAGACACATCGCTTGTTTGGTCCTCCTCGTCACCTCTGTGACCGCATTCGCGCAAAAATTCGAGGGGCTCGCCCCCACGCCTCCGATGGGATGGAATAGCTGGAATACATTTGCCGGAAACATCAACGAACAGTTGATCAAGGGGGTGGCAGAAGTCCTTCTGTCGAGCGGGATGCAAAAGGCCGGATACACCTGCATCGTCATCGACGACTGCTGGGAAGCCATGGCGAGAGACACGACGGGAAATCTGATTGCTGATCCGGCGAAGTTTCCGGGGGGGATGAAAGCGCTGGGCGATTATCTCCACGCGAAGGGATTCAAATTTGGGATCCACAATTGTGCCGGCACACAAACATGTGCCGGATTTCCCGGGGGGCGCGGGCATGAATTCCAGGATGCCCGAACATATGCTTCCTGGGGCGTGGATTATCTGAAATACGATTGGTGCAACCACGGTACCGCGAATGCGGAAGAGACATACAAAACCATGCGGGATGCCCTGCGCGCCGCAGGTCGTCCTGTGATCTTCAGCCTCTGTGAATGGGGAAACAATCAACCATGGTTGTGGGCGGACAAAGTCGGACATCTCTGGCGGACGACAGGCGACATACGAGATTGCTACGACTGCCAGGGTGTATATGATATGGGGTGGAAAGTCATCCTGGACAAGCAGGTGGGTCTGGAAAAATACGCGGGGCCGGATCACTGGAATGATCCGGACATGTTGGAAGTCGGCAACAAAGGACTCTCACTCGGCGAGTCCAGAGCCCATTTCAGTCTCTGGTGCATCCTCGCGGCACCGCTCATGGCGGGGAACGACGTGAGGAATATGTCGAAGGACATCCGCGACATTCTGACAAACAGCGAGGTGATCGCCATCGATCAGGATCCCCTGGGAAAGCAGGGCTACAGGTTTATCGAGAATCCGGGGAAAGAAATCTGGGTGAAGGAGCTCTCCAACGGCGGATGGGCGGTGTGTGTGCTTAACGGCGGCGACAACAAGATGGAAATCCACCTGAATTGGAATAATTTCCCGTTCCTCAAGGGAACATTCCGCGTCAGGGATATCTGGAATAACAAGGATCTGGGAACGACGAAGGAGGAATTTATCGGTCAGATTCCGTCGCACAACGCCGTCTTGATGAGACTCGCCCCAGCGCGATAGCCTCTCAACAACCGGGAGAAATCATGAGGTTGAGTGATGATCGGAGTTCCGTCGTGACGCACAATTGGTTGAAGGCTTTCATTCTCGCCTTGTCACCGGCAATCCTGTCTGCCCAGACGGGTAAAGTCCTTGACGATCTCTCGCTTGACAGCAAAATTCTGAAGGGTGAGCGCAAGTATGCCGTGTATCTCCCTCCGGACTACGCGACGTCGCAGCGCCGCTATCCTGTCCTGTATCTTTTGCACGGGAGCGGCGACGACCAGACTGGCTGGGTGCAGTTTGGAGAGGTGTTACATATTGCCGATAAGGCGATCAATGAGGGGTACGCGACGCCGATGATTATAGTGATGCCCGACGCCAACACAGGACGCCGCGGCTATTGGAACGACATCCGGGGAGAATGGCGGTATGAGGACTTCTTCTTTGAGGAGTTCGTTCCCTATGTGGAAAAGACCTATCGGATAAAAGGGGAAAAACAGTACCGGGCCGTGGCTGGTCTCTCCATGGGTGGTGAAGGAACGTATCTCTATGCATTGCATCATCCCGAATTGTTCTCTTCAGCCTGTCCCCTGAGCGCTGCGACAGGTCCCCTGACCCTGGCCGATACGAAGAACAGCCTCACCCGGTTCGCACAGCCCGTTCTTGAGAATCCTCCGGACAGCCTCGCAATTGAAGCGTATTACAGAAGCCACAGCGTACTGTTCCTTGTCGAGAATATGCCTGAGGACCGGAAGAAGGCAGTCCGGTGGTACATCGACTGCGGTGATGATGATTCTCGTGTCGAAGGGAACTCCCTTGTGAATATCGCTATGCGCAAGAATGGGATTCCCCACGAATTCCGCGTTCGCGATGGCGGTCACACCTGGACCTACTGGCGATCTGCATTGCCTGAAGTACTCAAATTCGTCTCAGATGCGTTTCACCAGTTTTAGCTCTTTGAGATGATCGTCATCTTCGTCTCATCTCCTCGTCGATTTCCTTCCCTGCGGCAACGACCAGATTCGGAAGACCCAGTATGTCCTCCACGGTCGTCCTGAAATTCACCACGCACGCCCGGATTGCGAACTTCCCCCCGACAATCGCGTTGGAGGGATACATTTTCCCTCCTGACTGGATGCGCGCGAGAACTGCTGTGTTGAGCTTGTTCAGGTATTCCTCCTCCTTCTTCTCCGCGCCCCGGAGATCTGCAGGGACGTACCTGAATGTGGCGATGCTCAGATTGCACGTTAACGGCTCGATTTCCGGGTACGACCCGAGTGACCTGTAGAGTTCCGCTGCGATCGCGCAGTCTTCCCGTATCATCCGTTCGTACCCTCTCCGCCCGGCCTGACGCAGAGCAAGCCAGACTTTCAGCGCCCTGAACCCGCGCGAGTTTTGAAGTCCGAGCTCATGAAAATTCGTGAGCCCCTCGTCGGCATGCTCGTCGAAGCGGTAATATGCCGGGTGGTAGCTGAACGTATCAAGGAGAGCCTTTGGGTCACGGACGAGCGCGCAGCCGGCTTCGAGCGGGGCGTACAGCCATTTATGCGGATCGACGGCCACCGAATCGGCATCCTTGAGTCCTTTCAGGTCGGCGGAAGCCTCCGGGAGAGCCGCGGCGAAACCCCCGTACGCGCCGTCGACATGAAACCAGAGATTGTGTTCCCGGCATACCGCGCCGATTTCCTGGAGAGGATCGGTTGCGCCCGTGCCCACTGTTCCGGCCGCCCCCACGACCATGAGTGGAATCATTCCCCCCTTCAGGTCCGTGCTGATCTGCTTCCTGAGCACTTCCGTTTCCATCCGTTGATTCTCATTCGTCGGGATCCACGCTATTGCCTCGTGCCCCAGCCCGAAGAGGTCTGTGGCTTTGTGGATCCAGGTGTGCGTTTCGCTCGAACAGTATATCCTCAGCCGTCCCGGGCTCGCGTCCCCCACGCCTTTGTTCCGGATATCCCAGGGAATTTTTGCTTTCCGTGCCGCGAGGAAGCAGACGAAATTAGCCATGTTCCCCCCGGTGACGAGGATCCCCCCGCAGGAGGCGGGGTACCCTATCATCTCCGCGATCCATCGCACGGTCTGACGCTCAATCTCTGTGGCTACAGGCGACAGGTCGTACGCCCCGACATTCGGATTCACCGCCGAGGCGAGGAAGTCGCCGAGGACCCCCACCGGCGCCGCGGGAGAAGTGATGTATCCCCAGAACCTGGGATGCCCGTTGAAGAGCGAATGATCGAACAGGAGTGTCGAAACCTGGCTGAGGAGCTCTTCGGCTGGCGTCCCCTTTTCGGGGAACGGGCTGCTCCCCAGAAGCGAACGGATCTGGCCGGGTCGTTCGGCACGCGTGACCGGATTTGATCGGTCCTGTATCCACGAGAGAAACTCCGCTATCCGATCGACAAGCGCGTGTCCGATCCTCCGGAATTCATCGGGACTCATGTCAAGCGCCGCATGGCGCCGGGGATTGTCGTGCATTATCTCACCTTTTTTGGGGTCGGGTAATGTAGGTTCAGGGCTTCAGAAAAACAAGCCGGAAAGCGTCCCCTGTTGTCCATTTCAATATTCGTGTCTATATTTCCATGCATCAACGCTCCTCCTCATTCGGACTCACAACCTCAACATACGTTAAGCGACGTCATGCCCTACCCCCCGAAACTGGAGGAAGAGATCGGTCATTTGCAGGAAATGCTCGGGACCTCGGCCGTCTTCCCGCCTCCGTGCTTTGTTACAATGAACGCGGAGTTTACCGCTTACGAATCCCGCTCCTCGCTGACCGTGACTTTCCCTGTCACGGAGAATCTCCTCAATCCTGTGGGGGCGATGCAGGGAGGTTTCATCACCGCTGCGCTCGATAATGTGCTGGGTCCGCTCAGCTATCTTGCCATGAAAAACCCGGCATCGACTCTTGATATCCACACACAGTATGTCCGCGCCGTGTCTGCCGGCGACACGCTGACAGTGACGGCGCGCGTCGTGTCGATGGGACCCGCGACGCTGGTTTTGACTGCCGAGGCCAGAAACGCACGCGGGAAGCTCGTAGCGACGGCAACTGCCAATGCAATCGCGGTAGGGAAGGGAAGCCGTCCCTGAGGAAAGACGGCGGGGTGTTCCGGGTATACTTGCGCTGGATCGATCGCTTCAAGCGGCAGTGATCTGTCGCCATCTCCCGCCAAGCGCCAGTATGAACAGCACGACGGCGGCGATCGCGAAAGCCGCAGGCGTACCGGCGGCAACAACCTTGTCCGTCGTTGCCATGAAGTCGATCGAAGGCGTGTGGTGGGCCGGTCCTATGTACCAGAATGCCACGTAGATCGCCTCGAATGTCTTGCTTGTCCCGCTCCAGACCCCGAGAGCGAGTGCGAGGGAAGGGATAAAGACCGCTCCGGCTATGATCGAGAGAAATGCCGCGGTTTCCCCGTCCAGCGCCAGCCTCAGAAGTATCCCCGAGGCGAGTAGTATTGCGACGAGAAATCCCGCTCCCCATGTTGCCGGAAGTTGGCGGGCGAGGGGCCGGGGTGCTGAGAAAAGTATGCTGCCGGTGCGGAACCGTTTTTCCCTGGTTCCCATGCCTGACCATAAGAGCACGGGCCAGATCCAGAGGAAGAGAAAGATATCCGCGCGTGCGAATGTGGGGTCGACTGCCACCGAAGCAATCCAGAGGCCCAGGGCTACGGCGTACCACAAGAAGGGAAGCCCCTGAAGCATCAGGCGGAGTTCAGCGACGAGTATTCGTCCGGAGGCAAACCGTTGAAACAGCGCCTCGAACGGGACCAGAATCCACCCCGGAATTTTCTGGAGGGGCGGCCAGGTAATTCGTTCAAGGAATTTCCTGAAGCGTCCCGTGCGCCTTCCCGCCGCATTCGAAGCAAAACGGTCGAAAAGCCCCGCTGCAACGAGCGAAAGCACGAACCCGTAAGCGATAGGGAACGCCCTGTAACCGATATTCTCTGCCGTCCACTGCAATCCGCTCCACACCATCGTCTTTGATTCCGGGGTCTCCTTCACGCCGGTTCCGATTGAGAAACTCCCGTTGTAGTCCGGCACAACGACCCGCACGTCGGCCTGTATCTTGTCCATTGCGAGCTTTAGACCGAATACGTCCGTGGACATAATGCCGGTTTCCATCGGCACAACGATGAGGGCCGAATAGGCGAAGAAGAAGAGAATATTCCCGAATCCTCCCCGGAGAAGTTTCACGCTCTCAAAAAACAGTGCGGTTCCCCCGACGAAGAACATGCCCGGGAGTGCCAGGAAAAAGAACGGCGACACGATTGCCGGTATATCGAGTCCCTCCCCTTTGAACATCTGCATGAGGACGGCGGCAACAGCCAGTATTCCTGTGACGGTCGCCAGCACCGCGAAATTGCTCAGCAGTTTTCCCATCATGTAGAGGGTTGTACTGACCGGGGTCCCTGCGAGTATCTGCCCCACGCCCGTTTCCCTGTCCCGCTCGATGGCATTTTTCACGACGTAGAATCCGACAAGGCCGACAAATGTCATGGTGCAGAGTGCCACCGCCATGCCGGTCCAGGCCGAGTTTGGCACCGGCTGGCAGTTCCCCATGTGCACGCTGATCGTGCCGTCATTGACGAGGTACCCCAGGTAGAGCGTCGCGGCGATTGTCACGAGGAAGCTGTACCTGCGCGTCCGCTCGAATATGTCCGCCTTCATGAGTGCTGCCAGTGTTCTCAAGGGTTTCATGTGGTCCCGACCTTTCTCGCTCCCGACACGAGATGGAGGTACGCGTCTTCAAGCGATGGGTCCGTGGACCGTGCCCCGGGGTCGGGAGATTCAGCCGAAATCACGCGGCACAGAACCCCCTCGCTCCTGCGGAGCGTCCCGCTCACGAGGAAGCGCGACCGGACTGAAACAAGATCGCTGCTCGGCACGACCCACTCCCAGACCAGTCCACGCACAGCGGCAAGGAGCGCTTCCGGTTGTTCGTGTGCCACCAGTCTCCCCCTGACGATGACTGCAATGTCCGTCGCGACAGCCTCGACGTCCGAGACGATGTGTGTTGAGAGTATGACGACCCTCTCTCCCGAGAGATCGGAGAGGAGGTTCCTGAACCGGACCCGCTCTTCGGGATCCAGTCCTGCGGTCGGCTCGTCAACGATCAACAGCCGCGGGTCGTTCAGGAGTGCCTGCGCGATACCTACCCGCTGGCGCATCCCGCCTGAGAATCCTCCCAGCCGCTGGCGCCGTTCCCCGTCGAGATTGACGAGAAGGAGCAGTTCGTCGATGCGCCTGCGTGCTGCCGGAGCGTCGAGCCCCTTTGCTGCTGCGATGTAGCCGAGGAATTCGACGGGGGTCAGGTTCGGATAGACTCCGAAATCTTGCGGCAGGTATCCGAGAACCTCGCGGAGGCCGTCCGGTGAGCGGACGATGTCGGTGCCGTCCCACGTGACGTTCCCTTCGGTGGGTTTCGAGATCGTCGCCAGTATGCGCATCAGCGTGGTCTTCCCCGCCCCGTTCGGCCCGAGCAGGCCGATGACACCCGGGGCGAGCGGGAGGGAAAAATCCCGGAGCCCCCATACCTCTTTGGTGTACCGCTTGCTCACATGTTCGATGAGGAGGTTCATGGTCTCTCATAGATAATGCGTCCGTCGAATACCGTCATCACCACCCGTGCGGTCGCGATTTCCTTCGGGTCGACGGAGAGTATGTCCATGGAGAGGACCGCGATGTCCGCAACCTTCCCGGGCTCGATAGATCCCTTTAACTTCTCGTCGAAGCTGGCGTATGCTGAACCCATCGTGTAGGCGCGGATTGCCTCGGGAACACTGATCTTTTGCTCGGGGACCCATCCCCCGGGGTGTTTGCCGTCGAGCGTCCTCCTTGTTGCTGCCGCGTATATGCCCATAAGGGGCTCCATGGGCGCGACCGACCAATCAGACCCGAACGCAAGCGTCACCCCCGCATCCAGGAGGTTGCGGAACGCATATGTCCCCTTGACCCGTTCGGAGCCGATCCGTCCGTCGGCCCAGCGGCCGTCGTCGATCGCGTGGTACGGCTGCATCGACGCTATCACATGCTGTGAGGCAAACAGCCTGATGTCTTCCGGCCTCAGGTGCTGCGCGTGCTCAATCCTGAATCGCCTGTCCCGGTCGCCGTTCTGCTTCGCGGCCTGCGCGAACATCCCGAGTACGATGTGATTTGCCCTGTCGCCGATCGCATGTATGGCGATCTGGAGTCCCGCGCTGTCCGCGCCGAGTATGTTGCTTAACATCGTGCTCTCGGGTATCATCTCATTGCTCGCCAGCCCGGAAGTCCCGGGGGCGTCCGTGTACGGGTCGAAAAACAGGGCGGTGGTGGACCCGAGCGATCCGTCGGCAAAGCCTTTCAGTCCTCCGATTCTCAGCTTGCCGCCGCCGAATGCCGCGCGGATGCCGACAGATGCCAGGCGCTTCCATGTCGCGAGGGGCTGATGTGCGGAGATCCGGAGCGTCAGCTCGTTCGCCGCAAGCAGTTTCTGGTACACTTCCAGGTACGGGGGTGCGCCGGACATGTCCTGGACGCTCGTCACTCCGTTTTCCGAGGCGTACTTCATCGCGGCGCGGAGTGCCTCCGTGATCTCCTCTTCGCTCATGTCGGGAATAATCGCGTACACCGGTTCCATCGCCGCGTCCTTGAGAATTCCCGTCGGCTCCCCCCGCGCGTCCCGCACGATGGTCCCCCCGGGAGGATCGGGCGTCTCTTTCGTAATCCCGGCGGCCCTGAGGGTGAGCGTGTTTGCAAGGCACATGTGTCCGTCAAGCCGGTTGATGAACACCGGGTTCTCCGGCGTCGCTCCGTCGATCAACTGACGGGTGGGAAGCTGTGCCGGAGTCCAGTTCTGGTGGTCCCAGTCCCCACCGGTGATCCACCTGCCGGGCTTCAATGTCACAGCCAATTTTCTTATCCGCTCGCGGAATTCCTCTTCTGTCCTGGCATCCCGCAGTTGCACCCTGCCGAGTTGTGCCCCTCCGTCGATCAGATGAACGTGCGCGTCGTTGAATCCCGGTACGGCCAGTCTCCCGTGAAGGTCAACCACCCTGGTCCCTTTCCCCGCCAGGGGAAGGATTTGCGCCGTGGTCCCGACCGCGGTTATCAGTCCTCCGGAACATGCGACCGCTTCGGCCTGCGGCCGGGCCGGATTGACACTCCATATTTTCCCGTTGATGAGGACGAGATCGGCCGGCACCTGGGCGAACGAATGCACACCGAGGAAAGCGAAAAGGAGTACCGGAACAAGTGTTTTCATAGAATGAGCCGGGAGATGTCGGGGAATGGGTGAGGGAACACAGCGACAAGATAATGCGTTTTGACCAAACACACCACTCAACCATCCCGGCCATCCTCCTTTGCCACGGGCAGAAACCCGAGGCTCTTCCTCGTGAAATACAGGAGAGCGCCGTCGGGGACAACATTCGCTTCCGGGAAACCTTGAATATGCGGTT
>DASVIU010000675.1:0-3430 GCA_036386275.1 Bacteroidota bacterium
TGCAAAGAAAGGGAAGAAGGATCTCATTACACGGGACATGCTGAAATCGGTGCTCGACGGGCGGGAGGAATCTGTCGAAGCGCGTGACGAAGACGGTTCAGAGGCGAAACTCTATATGGCGGATCTGAAAGTGCCGGGTCACAAAGGGGGGAATGGGAAGCTCGTGTTTGAGACGTACAAATCGGGTTCCCGGACTTTCCGCATTGCTCTCCCAGAGATCGAACTCGAGGCGTCGGATGAGGAAAACGGCGGAACCGGAAGAATTGAGACGAGCATTGGATGGAAAGCCCTTCTTCCGTTCCTTGCGAAGGAAGGTGGGGCAATCTACATCAACACCGACAAGGACGATACCGAGGTGTGGCTGTACGTTGAATAAGGAATCAGTTCCTCTTTATCAAGAATCCCTGCCGGCGTGCACCGTCAGGGATTCTTCTTTAGAACCAGTCGCGGGGACAGGACTTGAACCTGCAACCGCTGACTCATCCATTTCAGGAGTTGTGCAATATCGTCTTCGGCAAATTCCCCGCCCAAAACGTCAATTGTCTCCCGGAGAGTACGTCATCTCCCCCCGGAAACATCCAGAAGAGCACCAGTCGTGTACGATGCCTCATCTGAAAGCAGCCAGAGAATAGCTCCCGCAACCTCTTCTACATGCCCGCCGCGTTGCATCGGCACCGAACTCTTCACCCGGTCCACCCGGTTCGGTTCTCCGCCGCTGGCATGGATGTCAGTATAAATAACATCCGGCCGCACCGCGTTGACTCTGATCCCTTCTGCGGCCACCTCTCTGGCAAGGCCGATCGTAAAGGTGTCTATGGCCCCCCTTGCCGCGGCGAGCAGAGCGGTTGCTGCGCCGATGCCTCGACTCCCCCCCGTGACGATCAATACCTTTTTCAATTTCGGACTCCCGAAGACACTCGATCCGGGTTCTCCCCCCCGGTTTCACACCCCCGGGGCCAGCCGCTTCATTTCCGCCGCGACTTCCTCAGGCTTCCACTCATTCCCCGTTATCACCTTCACGAGCTTCCCCTCCGCGTCGATCAGCACGGTCCTCAGGTTGTGGTCGATCAACCCTTCGTCTTCGGAATATTCCAGCCCCAGCCCGTCTGCGAGTCGGCGTATCACCGGGCCCGCAGTGTCGCCGTCAGTGACAAAATCCCACGTCGAAAAGTCGGCCCCGTATTCCGCCGCGTAGCGTTTCAACACCGCCGGCCGGTCAAATTTCGGATCGAAGCTTACAGTCATGAGATGCCACTTGCCGTTCAGGCTTCCGTCTCCCTTCAGAGACTTCTGGATCCGGGCAAACTGGTTGCTCATTCTTATGCAGAAATCGGGGAGAGGACAGCGGGTGTATATAAATGTAATTGCAAGCACCCTCCCTCTGAACGAGCTCAAGCGTACGGTCTTCCCGTCCTGATTGACGAGTGATTCGTCCGGAAAGATTTCCCCGGTTTTGAAGACTTTGGCCGTAATAATCTGATCTGGCGTCAGTGGTGCCGGCATTTCCCCCTTGCCCACCACCGCGATTTGCTCCAGCCAGCTCTCTGTTCGCGATACCGCAAGCGTTGCCTGTATGCTGTCCCCGACGGCGAGCGGACGGAGCAGGTTCCTGTCCCGCACTTTGAACGGCATCGTCATTGCGTTCATATAATTCGGGATCGCCTGGTGGGCCACAGTGAGTGTGAGCTTCGCGGTGTCAATTCTGACGACTTCGCCCCTCAGGGGAAACGTCACAAGGTTGGTCTCTTTGTTCTTTGTGCATCCTGCCGCCAGGAGGAGGAGAATGCAGAGGGAGAGAAATATGCGGGAGTTCATGTCTGGTCCGGAAGAGAATCGGTTTTCAGTGCGTTCAGAGGTATATTCGCAATACTTGCCCAACAAATCAACCCTGAGCAGCCCGCCCGTTGCCGGCCAGTTATCCGCCAGTTGTCCGCCGGCGGTCCGATTGACTTCCCACACCCATTCCCTTACATTACATAATCATGGCATTCTGGTTGATGAAAACTGAGCCCTCGGAGTTCTCGTATAGCGACCTCGAGAGGGAGAAACGCGCGGTCTGGGACGGTGTCACCAACAATACCGCCCTTATACACCTGCGTGCGATGCGGAAGGGGGACAGGGCGCTGATTTACCATTCAGGCGGGGAAAAATCGCTCGTCGGTCTCGCGGATATCGTCTCTGATCCGTATCCCGACCCGAAAGTGGGGGACGCAAAGGTCGTCGTGGTTGATATCGCCCCCGCCGGACGGCTCTCCCGGCCTGTCCCTCTCGGCGCAATAAAGAAAGAAAAGGAATTCGCTTCCTTCGAACTCGTCCGCATCTCCCGCCTCTCCGTGATGCCCGTGTCGCCGGCCCTGTGGAAGAAGCTTCTCGCTATGGCAAACTGAGTGACCAGATATAAATGATAGCCGTTCTTCTTGAAATAGTCGGTGTGGCATGTCTCATCCTGCTCAACGGCCTGTTTGTTGCAGCGGAATTTGCCATCGTGAAGGTGCGTTCGACGCAAATCGAGCCGCTCCTGAAATCCGGGCATTCCCGCGCCAGGCTTGTGGAGCATGTGATCAATCACCTCGATCAGTACATTTCCACTACGCAGCTCGGCATCACCGTCACAAACCTCGCGCTCGGCTGGCTGGGGGAACCGCTGGTGGCGGGGCTGATCGAGCCGGTCATGGGGCTCGTCGGGTTTACAGGGAGGGCGGTCGTGGGGACGGTGGCCCTCGTGCTCGCCTTCGGGCTCATCACGTTCCTCCAGATCGTCATCGGGGAACTGGCGCCGAAGCACCTCGCCATCCGCCGTCCGCAGAGAATTGCCCTGGCACTTGCCCGCCCGCTGAACGCGTTCTTTCTCGTCTTTCGACCCTTTATCTGGCTTCTCAACGTCTCCGCCCATGCCTTCCTCCGGTTCCTGGGAATCCAGCCGGCACGCGAAGGGGACATCGCGCATTCCGAGGAAGAGCTCCGTCTCCTCCTGGGGAAGGGGAAGATGTTCTCCAGCACGGGGAAGAACATACTTCTGAACGCCATGGAGATGCACAAGCGTTCTGTCCGCGAGATCATGGTGCCGCGGACCGGCGTGGTATTCCTCTCGACCGGGAAGAGCATGGAAGAAAACATCGCGCTGGCGATCGAAAGTCAGTTCACGCGGTTCCCCCTTTGCGAGGCGGACCTTGACAACGTGCTCGGCATGGTCCATATGAAGGACCTCTTCCGGCTCAAGGACCTGCGGGGGAGCAGCTCGCGCCTTCTGGAGATCAAGCGCGACATGCCGTTCGTTCCCGAAACGATGCCGCTGGAGAGGATACTCAATACGTTTCTGGCCAAACGGGTTCTCATGGCGATCGCGGTGGATGAGTACGGGGGGACAGCCGGACTGGTGACGCTGGAGAACGTCCTCGAAGAACTTGTCGGCGAGATCAGGGACGAGTTC
>DASVIU010000676.1:0-4600 GCA_036386275.1 Bacteroidota bacterium
GACCTGGTCCGGTTTGCCAAGGCGATGATAAAGAACGTGTTCGCCCTGCGCCTGAAAGAAGGGGCAAGCACTATTACCCAGCAGCTCGCGCGAAACCTCTACCTCGGCCGCAACGACAGAAACGTGTTCGATACCGCCACGCGAAAGATCCGGGAATTCCTCACCTCGGTTGAACTCGAGCGGACGTTCACGAAGGACGAGATACTCGAGTTCTACCTCAACGTCGTCTATTTCGGGCACGGTTCGTACGGGATCGCCTCGGCGTCCGGCGTCTATTTCGGCAAGACACCCGCAGAACTCTCGCTCGGTGAGACCGCCGCACTGATCGCGCTCCTGAAGGGGCCAGGTTACTACGATCCCACGGGGAGGCATCCGGAGCGCGTCCTGGAGAGACGGAATACGGTCATCGCTCTGATGCTCCGGTACCACTACATCACCCTCGCGCAGGCAAAAGAAGGGACCGCGGAAAAGCTCCAGGTCCGCCCGCCGGATGAGGCCGGCGTGACGGGGATTGCCCCCCATTTTGTCGAATACATCCGCCAGCAGATGGCAAAGAAGGCGGAGAAATACGGGTTCGATCTCTACCGGGACGGGCTGTCGGTGTTTACCACGCTCGACAGCCGCATGCAGCGGCACGCCAACCGCGCTGTTGAAGAGCATCTCGCCGGGTACCAGAAGCTCTTCAACAAACAGTGGAGTTGGTCGAAGCAGCATGAAGCGGCGGTTCGAGTGATCGATCAGGCGATCGCCACCTCTCCCCAGTTCAAAATGGCGTTGACGGTGGACGAGCGGGATAACATCAGGAGGCAGCTCCTGAGGAGCAGGGCCTTCGGGGACTCTGTCAGGCGCGTCGCCTCGTCCATCGAGACAGGCTTTGTGGCGCTCGATGTGAAGACGGGAGAGATCCTTGCGATGGTCGGCGGAGCGAATTTCAGGACGTTCAGGTACGGGCTCAACCACGTCACCCAGGTACGGCGTCAGGCGGGATCCGCGTTTAAGCCGTTCGTGTACACAGTAGCGATAGACAACGGCTATTCCCCGGTGTACGAGCTCCTCAATCAGCCCGTCACGATCATGATGCCGGACGGAAGGCGCTGGACCCCCTCCAATTTCGACGGGTCGTTCGGGGGGAAGAGCACCATACGCGAGGCGATCAAGCACTCCATCAACCTCGTCGCCGTCCGGGCGATACTCGAAATCGCCCCCGTCGACCAGGTGATCGGTTACGCGAAAAGGATGGGTATCACCTCCCCTCTTCCCGCTGTCGCATCTCTCTCGCTCGGAGTCGGCGATGTCTCGCCGCTCGAAATGGCCGCCGCGTTCAGCGTCTTTGCGGACCGGGGGGTCCACGTCGAACCATTTTCCATCGCCCGGATTGAGGACAAGGACGGCAATGTCCTGGAAGAAAACTCGGCCGCACGTCAGGAGGTCCTCAGCGACGCGACTGCCTTCATCATGACGTCCATGCTGGAGGGGGTCGTCAACGGAGGGACCGGCGGCCGCGTGCGCGACTACTTCCAGTTGCCTGCCGCCGGGAAGACCGGGACGACGACGGATTTTGCGGATGCATGGTTCGTGGGGTACACCCCCCAGATCTCCGCGGCAATCTGGGTGGGATTTGACGAGCCGAGCGTGCATTTCACAACATGGGACGGTCAGGGGGGGAGGGCCGCCGCCCCCGTCTGGGGTCGCTTCATGAGGTATGTCTACGACGACCCGTCGATTGCCATGCCCCTTGACTACTTCGAGCGTCCTGCAAATGTTTATGCCGACTCGATCTGCACCATGACAAAGAAACTTGCGACTCCCTACTGCCCCGACAGGGCGCTCGAGTACTTTACCGACAAGACCCGCCCGGGAAAATGCGACGTCCACACCTCGCCGGACTGGAGGAAAGAACAGCAGGGGACCGGGAAGATAAGTTATTGAATTTAAAGGGGTCCGGGGATTGTATCATTCCCCTGTGGGATTTCGTATAAGGGAGGACTACTCAAAAGGGGCCTGGAGAGGGATCGAGATGAAGTATTTTGTTACCGGGGGGACCGGCTTTATTGGCAACAGGTTGGTGAAACAGCTCGTCGATGCCGGACACTCAGTGGTGGCGATAGCCCGCGATCCCGCGAAGGCTGTCGGGCTCCGTTCCATGGGCGTGGATCTCTGGGCGGGTGACATCACGGACAGGGAGAGCATGCGTGTTCCGATGACGGGGGTCGACGGTATCTTCCATGTTGCGGCCTGGTACAAAGTCGGCGTCAGGGACAAGTCGCAGGCGTATTCCGTCAACGTCGACGGCACCCGGAATGTCCTCGGGTTGATGAAAGAGCTGGCGATCCCGAAGGGGGTGTACACAAGCACGCTGGCAGTCTTCTCGGACACGCATGGCAAGCTCGCCGATGAATCCTATCTATTCGCTGGAGAGCACCTGAGCGTGTACGACCGAACGAAATCCATTGCGCATTACCAGGTGGCCGAACCGATGATCAGAGGAGGACTCCCGCTGGTCATAGTTCAGCCCGGAATGGTGTACGGACCGGGGGACACGGGCAGCCTCCGGGAAACGCTTGTCAGGTTCTTCAGACACCAGCTTCCGATGCTCCCCGCGGGGACGGAGTTCTCCTGGGCGCACGTGGACGATGTCGCTCGTGCGCACGTGCTTGCAATGGAGAAGGGCGTGCCGGGCCAGACGTATATCATCGCCGGGCCCCGGCACTCGATCATCGAGGCCATGGAGATCGTCTCGCGCATCAGCGGCATCCCCGCCCCCCGCATTCACGTCTCTCCCCGCGTGATGAAGGCGATGGCAGGGACGATGGGCATGCTGGAGAAAGTGATCCCCGTTCCCGGGGAGTACACCCGGGAATACCTGAGGATCAATGCGGGTGTGACGTACATCGGGGACAACGCAAAAGCGAAACGTGAGCTCGGATATGATCCCCGGCCTCTTGCCGAAGGCATGACAGAAACTCTCAGGACCGAAATGGGTCTCCTCGGCATCCGGCCACCGGGGAAAGTCTGACCCCAGGGCCCTCCCCCGGTAGAATTTGACAAGAGCGATTGCTATGATCACCCGAAGACCTGTTGTGACACTCTCCCTCATTACGCTCGTTTCGCTCTCGTGCACATCCCCGAAGAGCGCAGGCCTGCCCCTTCGGATAGACGTCCCGGCCCCGGCCGCGCAGGGGCGTGAAATCGAATCCCGCTCGTCGGTCGCGATTGATCTCCGCGATGGATCACGTATCATTGGCACACCTCTCCTGATAGGTCTCACGCTCGGGTCCTCATACGGCTCCATTCCGTTCAAACTGGAACAGGTAACTTCGATCGTATTCTCAGATAGCGCAAGGGAAGTGACAATCGAGTTTCGGAACGGAGACTTGCTCAGGGGCTCTCTTCAGTTGGATTCATTGCCGGTGCAATGTGTCGCGGGGAGGCTCAACCTTCCGGTTTCTGCGATCCTCCGGATATCGCCGGTTTCCACACAAGGAAATCTCGCCGAAGGTCTGGTAGCGCACTATCCGCTTAAGGAAAACACGGCGGACGCAACCGGTCATGGGCACGATGCCGTCAACCACGGTGCCGTTCCGGCGCGGGGCCCTTTCGGGAATCAAGGGGGCGCTTATGAATTTGACGGGACGGATGCCCACATCAACCTCCCCGGAGGGATCGTTGATCCGAACGCTCCGGCTTATACACTCTCGGTCTGGGTTCTGGCGAAGCCTTCGCCGGTTCGCCGGCAGGCGCTCTATATCGGTGCGGAGAGCGGCGAACTCGCCGTCTGGATTGACGGTGGGAAGTTTGGATTTGGTGCAGGGCTAACCGACCGCCAGTGGCACGCTGTAACCTCTCCTGCGCAGGAAAACATTTTTGTGCACCTGGCTGGAGTGTACGTCCGGGGAAAGTGGGTCCGGCTCTATGTCAACGGGGAGCGTAAATCCGAGGCTCCGGTCCCGGACCTCCCCCTGCGCTCGGGGCTGACGGAATATTCATCGGGCATAGGTAGTTATGCGCCTGAACATCCCGAGCACGGACAGCGTCTGGGCATGTCGCCCTGGTACGGAAGAATTGGCGACGTTCGCATCTACAATCGCGCGATGAGTGATTCCGAGATCATGTCGCTTGTGCACCAGCGCGACTAACCGCCGGCAGAATTGTCAAAGTGTGTATTGAAACCCCAGATACCCCGTCACGACGTTGTCACCCCGGAAGCTGCGCCCGAGTGAAAGAAGTATGTGATCGTTATCGCTGAGGTTTATGTAGCCGCCGAGATCAAATCCGGCGCCGGATCGGCCGTCTCTCCTGTCCGGGGTGTGGTAGTAGAGTTCGCCCCCCACCGTCACGATCTTCGAAAAATCGTACTGCGCCTCCCACCCGGCAAAAAGCCAGTTCTGGTTCCCCGTTCCCGGGTTATACCAGAACCCGGCACCGCCGTAGGTCGTAAAGTCTCCCCACGTCTTCTGTAACCAGATCGGCAGGTAGGCTTGAACGTTCCCCTGCCCCAGTTGCTTTGCCTCGTCCCCCGTAGGGATTTCGATCAACGGGAATATGCCGATCTGGGGGAAGCTGCCAGACTCATCCAGGAATCGGTACTTTACCCCCAGTT
>DASVIU010000677.1:0-6807 GCA_036386275.1 Bacteroidota bacterium
AACTGGGTGACCGAGCAGGTGCGCAAGTTCGGCGTGGCGGGCAACTGGCAATGGTGGGCCTTCGTGCTCACGGGCGTGTCCACGGTGTTCTTCTTCGCCCGCCTCTGGCGGCGCTCGGGGGTGATGACGGACCTGGAATTCTACGAGATCCGCTATTCGGGGAAGGCCGCAAGCTTCGTCCGCGGTTTCCGCTCGGTCTACCTCGGACTCTTTTTCAACTGCATGATCATGGCCTCGGTGAACCTGGCCGCGTGCAAAATCGCCGGGATATTGTTCGGCTTCGAGAGATGGCAGACGCTTCTGTTTATAGGATGCCTGAACGCCGTCTTTGCCACGTACTCGGGGCTCTGGGGGGTGCTGGTGATCGACATGGTCCAGTTCTTCATCAAGATGACGGCGGTGATCGCGGCGGCCTATTTTGCCCTTGCGCTCCCCCAGATCGGCGGACTCTCGGGGCTTGTCGAGAAACTTTCGGCCATAAAAGGACCGGGGGGGATAAACTACCTCAACATTCTCCCCGACTTCACGAACAACTGGGACATCGCCGTCGCGGTGTTCATCATGCCGGTGGCCGTCCAGTGGTGGGCGGTCTGGTATCCCGGCGCCGAGCCCGGCGGGGGGAGCTATATCGCGCAAAGGATGCTGGCGTCAAAGTCCGAACGGGACTCCCTCGCCGCCGTCCTGTTTTTCAATATCGCGCACTACGTCCTCCGTCCCTGGCCGTGGATACTGGTGGGGCTGTGCTCTCTCATCGTGTACCCCCAGCTTTCGGACATTCAGGCCGCGTTCCCGGCGCTTGATCCGCATCTCCTGGGACACGATATTGCGTACCCGGCAATGCTCAAGTTCCTCCCCGTCGGGTTCGTCGGACTGATGGTGGGAGGGCTGATCGCCGCCAATTCATCGACGATATTGACCCACCTGAACTGGGGGGCCTCCTACCTTGTGCACGACTTCTACAGAAGGTTCATACGGAAAGAGGAGACCGAGAAGCATTACGTGATGGCAGGGCGGCTGGTCACGCTCGGGCTTTTCTTCGCGGCCTCGGGGACCGTGTTCCTCCTCGACAGCGCCAAAGACGCATTCGACATCATACTCCAGGTGGGCGCCGGAACCGGACTCCTCTACCTTGTCCGCTGGTTCTGGTGGAGGGTCAACGCCTGGAGCGAAGTGGTCGCGATGATCAGCTCTTTCGCCGTGTCTGTCGGCCTTCTTGTACTGAACAAGAGCGGCACACACATCAGCACGCACGTCGCTCTCCTCATCACGATCGCGTTCACCACCGTCTGCTGGCTGCTGACGGCATACTTCGGCCCGGTGACGGACCGGAAAACGCTTGTCGAATTCTATAAAAGAGTCCGGCCGTTCGGCCCGGGATGGAAGGAGATACGGAAAGAAGCGGGGCTTCCCGAGGGGGAGCGGGGCCCCGGAGAGAACATCCCCCTTGCCCTGCTCGGCTGGTTTGCGGGCTGCACGGCCATCTGGTCTGCACTCTTCACGGTCGGAAATTTTCTGTATGGACGACTCACGTACGCCTTCATTCTGCTCGCGGTCTTCCTGGTGAGCGGGGGGGCACTTTTCTATGTTTTCAACCGCCTCTGGACTAACGACGGCAATTACGAGAAAGGAACTCAACAATGACACAGTGCATGCCCAACATCCTCTCACTTGTCGCAGCCGCGACGATACTCTTTGCGGGCTGCTCCCCTTCACCCCAGGAGCTTCCGCGAAAGACCCGCGCGCCGTTCGGGAGCGTCGACGGCAAGGAAGTCTTCCTCTACACACTGAGGAACAAATCGGGGATGGAGGCGCGCATCACGAATTACGGCGGGATCGTGGTTTCTCTCTTCGTCCCCGACAAATCCAGCAAGCCGGGAGACGTCGTCCTGGGGTACGATTCCCTCTCCTCCTACCTGAAAGCCACCCCCTATTTCGGGGCGATCGTGGGTCGGTACGGGAACAGGATCGGGAAGGCACGGTTCACGCTCGACGGGAAGGAGTACGTGCTGAACGCCAACGACGGCCCCAACACGCTCCACGGCGGGCTGAAGGGATTCGACAAGGTGGTCTGGGAAGCGGACGGGACCACACCCGCGACGCAACCCTCGCTTTCCCTCTCGTACCTGAGCAAAGACGGGGAAGAAGGGTACCCGGGGAACCTGAAGGCCACGGTGGTGTACACGCTCACCGACTCGAATGAACTCAGGATCGACTATTCCGCAACGACCGACAAGCCGACGGTGCTCAATCTGACGCACCACTCCTACTTCAACCTTGCGGGCCCGGGGAGCGGCGACATATTGTCCCACGAGCTGATGCTGAACGCCGACAAATTCACTCCGATCGATTCGGGGCTCATCACGACAGGCGAGCTGAAGCCGGTGGAAGGGACGCCGATGGATTTCCGGACCCCAGCAGCGATAGGCTCACGGATCGGCGTCAAGGATGACCAGCTCCGGTTCGGGAGAGGCTACGATCACAACTGGGTTCTGAACAGGTCAGGAGAGGGGCTCTCGCTCGCTGCGCGCGTATCGGAAAAAACCTCAGGGCGCGTAATGGAGGTGTGGACCACGCAGCCCGGCGTCCAGTTCTACTGCGGGAACTTCCTGGACGGCACGAACATCGGGAAAGGCGGGAAGGCGTATGCGTACAGGACCGGGCTCTGCCTGGAAACGCAGCACTTCCCCGATTCGCCGAACAAGCCGGCTTTCCCTTCGACCGTGCTCCGTCCGGGAGAGACTTTCAAGTCGACGACTGTCTACAAATTTTCTGTCCAATAAGGTCGGGAGGGACACGCCGGTGCGCGCGCAGCTCCTGTTCTTCATTATCGTAATGCCGTTCGCGGCGCGCGGAGGGAATGCCCCATCTCCGCGAAAGGACTACCCGATCACGCCTGTCCCGTTTACCGCGGTGGAGTTTACCGACGGGTTCTGGTCCCGGAGGATCGACGTAAACCGGAAAGTCACGCTGCCGCACAATTTCGTCGAGTGCGAGAACACAGGACGGATCGACAACTTCGTCTTCGCGGCCGGCCTGAAGCAGGGAAAGTACAAGGGGTACCAGTTCAACGATTCGGATATCTACAAGGTCATCGAGGGGGCGTCCTACTCGCTGCTGGCACATCCGGACACGGACCTGGTCCGCACCATCGATTCGATCATCGTGTTCATCGCGGCGGCACAGGAGCCGGACGGATATCTCTACACGCCCCGACGGCTCATCAGACCGGACTACGCCCCCCCGGGGGGGAAGGAGCGCTGGGTCGGGATGAAGGACGGGAGCCACGAGCTCTACACCGTGGGACACCTGTATGAAGCGGCGGCCGCCCATTATGGGGCAACGGGGAAGCGGTCACTTCTCATTGTTGCGTTAAGAAGCGCGGATCTCGTCTGCTCCACGTTCGGCCCCGGCCTGAGAGGGGAAGTGCCTGATCACCAGGAGATCGAGATCGGCCTGTGCAAGCTCTATCGGGTGACGGGTGAGGAGAAGTACCTCCGGACGGCGAAGTGGTTCCTGGACCAGAGGGGGAACGCAAAAGGTCATGAGCTCCTGGGGGAATACGCACAGGATGACAGGCCGATTCTCGATCAGGAGGGGGCGGAAGGACATGCCGTGCGCGCCGCGTACATGTACTCGGGGATGGCCGACGTCTCGGCGCTCGGCGGCGACGACACCTACCTCCCTTCGCTCGAGCGGATCTGGCGTGATGTCGTCAACAGGAAGCTCTATATCACGGGGGGGATCGGGGCAGTCGGCCGGAGCGAGGGGTTCAGCGGGGCCTACACGCTCCCCAATTTCTCCGCGTACTGCGAGACCTGCGCGTCGATCGCCCTTGCCCTCTGGAGCCAGAGGATGTTCCTCCTGAAGGGAGATGCGCAGTACATCGACGTCCTGGAACGGGTCCTGTATAATGCGATTCTCTCCGGAGTCTCGATGAACGGCGATGCGTTTTTCTACCCCAACCCGCTCGGGTCGTACCGCGGTGCGGAGCGTTCTTCATGGTTTGCGTGCGCATGCTGTCCTCCCAATGTGCTCCGGTTCATCGCCGGGGTGGGGGGATATGCCTACGCGCAGCGAGCGGGAGACCTCTACGTCAACCTGTTTGCCTCGGGGCGCGGAACCATCGAGCGCCCTGGCGGAGCCGTAACGGTGAGACAGGAGACCCGGTACCCCTGGGACGGAGAGGTACGCATTACGCTCGAGCCGGCGCGGCCTGAGGAATTCACCGTGTACGTGAGGATCCCCGGCTGGGCAAGGAATCTCCCTGTTCCCGGGACGCTCTATAGTGTGCTCAAGCGTGTTCCCGGGCCGGCACCGGAGGAAATCACGCTCAGCGTCGACGGGACGCCGGTGCCTCTGGTCCTGAAAAACGGGTATGCCGCGATCCGGCGATCGTGGAAGAAGGGGGACATCATCACCCTGGCACTTCCCATGCCCGTCCAGAGAATTGTCGCCAACGACAGCCTGGAGGATGACAGGGGGAAAACGGCGCTCGAGCGGGGACCGCTCGTCTACTGTCTGGAGGGGATCGACGCACGCGACGGGCACGTCACGGACATGGTGATCCCGGATTCCGCCGCGATCACGCATGAGTTCAGGGATGACATCCTGAACGGTGTCACGATCCTTCACGGACGGGGATACACGGCGGAGCGGACCCTCGGCGGAGAAGTGGTCGCCGGGGACGCGCGTGAGTTCCGCGCGGTCCCGTACTATGCCTGGGCGCACAGGGGGAAGTGCGAGATGACAGTCTGGCCGGCGCGGACACTCTCTTCCGCACTCCCCCTCCCCGCGCCGACGCTCGCCAGGAGGAGCAAGGTGAGCGCATCGCATGACATCGCCGCGTACGCAGCGAATGACCAGATCCTGCCGAAGAATTCCTCGGATGAATCGGTCCCCCGCATGCACTGGTGGCCGCGGAAAGGGACAACGGAATGGGTCCAGTACGATTTTCCCGGTACGCAAAGCGTCTCCCGCGCCGAAGTGTACTGGTTCGACGACACGGGGGAGGGGGAATGCCGCGTTCCGAAATCGTGGCGCATACTGTACAGGAAAGGGGACACGTGGATACCCGTAGCGAACAGCGTCCGCTATTCCGTCGAGAAGGACAGGTCCACACCGGTGTCGTTCGAGGCGGTCAGGACTGAATCGCTCCGGATCGAGATAGAACTTCAGGCCGGTTTCTCGGCGGGGATATATGAATGGAAGGTGGAATAACAGGATGAAGGGACTCTGTTCAGTCTGCCTGGCACTGACATTTTTCTCACTGTCCGCAACAGGTATGCAGGCCGGTCAGAAAGCGGCCCCGGGCCCGGGGTGGCGCATAAGCGGGGGGGCGCGGATGATCACGTCGTGGGGGCGGCTGGTGACGCCGGAGAACGCACACAGTGAGTATCCGCGCCCGCAGCTCACGCGGAAGGAGTGGAAGAACCTGAACGGGATATGGGAGTACGCCGGGGCAAGTGCGGGAGAGAAGCCGCCGGCGGGGCGTGAACTGGCGGGGAGGATACTCGTTCCATTCCCGGTCGAGTCTGCGCTGAGCGGCGTCATGAAAAGCGAAGAGCGTCTCTGGTACCGCCGGACATTCGACGTCCCGAAGGAGTGGAGCGGGAAGCGACTGGCTCTCAATTTCGGGGCCGTGGACTGGGAGGCCGCGATCTACGTGAACGGGACATTGATCGGAACCCACAGAGGGGGATACGACCCGTTCGGATTCGACATCACGGATCACCTGAAGCCCGGGAAGCCGCAGGAGCTCATCGTCGGCGTGTATGATCCCACGGACACCGGGGACCAGCCACGCGGGAAACAGGTCCGGTCGCCTGAGGGGATCTGGTACACCTCGACAACCGGGATATGGCAGACCGTGTGGCTCGAGCCTCTCCCCTCCTCACACATCACCGGCATCCTGATCACGCCCGACCCTGAGAATTCTTCCGTGGGCGTGACGGTTCGCGCCGAGGGGGGGATGGCAGGTGACATCGTTCGCGCAACGGTGATCTCCGGAGAGAAGACACTCAGCTCCGGGTCGGGGAAACCCGGCGACCCCCTCTCTATCGCTCTTCCCGGGCCGCATCTCTGGTCCCCATCGGACCCGTTCCTGTATGATCTGCATGTGACGCTCGAGCGGGAAGGGAAGACGCTCGACGACGCCGGGAGCTATTTCGGCATGCGGAGCGTCCGGATCGGGAAGGACGAGAAAGGGATCACGCGGATTCTCCTGAACGGGACATTTGTCATGCAGGTCGGACCGCTTGATCAGGGATTCTGGCCGGACGGCCTCTACACTCCCCCTTCGGACGGGGCCATGAAGAGCGACATCGCGATGATGAAGACGCTCGGATTCAACATGGTA
Source organism: Bacteroidota bacterium (assembly GCA_036386275.1). Classification (GTDB taxonomy): domain Bacteria; phylum Bacteroidota; class Ignavibacteria; order UBA10030; family UBA6906; genus Fen-1273. Next base: position 6,356 of record DASVIU010000677.1, read on the forward strand.
CGCAAGCACGTGAAGGTAGAGCCGGAACGATGGTACTACTGGGCTGACCGGCTCGGGCTCCTTGTCTGGCAGGACATGCCGAGCGGGAACAACAAGACCGCGCAAGGAAAGACGCAGTTCGAGGCCGAGTTGGGACGCCTGATCGAGACAAAGAGAAACCATCCGTCGATTATCATGTGGGTGGTATTCAACGAGGGGTGGGGGCAATTTGAGACGGAGAGGCTCACCGCCCTGGTGAAGAAGACAGATCCGACCCGGCTCGTCAACAATGCAAGCGGATGGGATGACAAGGATGCAGGGGATGTGCACGACATACACTCATACCCGAAGCCGAAGTCACCGAAAGCCGAACCGGGACGCGCGATCGTCTTAGGCGAGTTCGGCGGACTCGGGCTTGCCATTCCCGGCCATACGTGGAAGAAGGAACACTGGGGATACCAGGGGATGGGGAA
>DASVIU010000678.1:0-6255 GCA_036386275.1 Bacteroidota bacterium
TGCCGTACGTCTCGAAACGGTTCCCCGCCTTCCGCTTCTACGATGACGCCGCCAAGAACTACTCCGACAATCCGCAGGTGTTCAGCGGGAAGACCGATGACCAGGGGAAGGCCGTGGTGGAATTCGCGATGCCGGCCGACCTGACGTCGAGCGGACTCCTTCGCGGGAAGGGACGCGTCGCAGTCTTCGACGAGTCGGGCCGCCCCGTCTACCAGCTCGCGCAGACAGTCGTCTACCCCAAAGATTACTTCATCGGCATACGAAACCAGGGGGCGTACTACGTCAGTCCGAACACGCCTCAGAAGGCCCAGATCGTGGCGGTGGACCCGAATGACAAACCGATCGCCGGTTTTGCCGCAAAAGTCGAGCTGATCCGTCATGAATGGCACTCGGTCCTTCGCCAGCACGAAGGGACGAACACGCTCCGCTACGTCTCGGAGCGGATCGAGATAGTCGAGAGAACCGATCACCTCAAGCTGCGGGACACTTCCTACGACTACACGTACATGACCTCCCGGTCGGGTGACTATGTCCTCCGCGTGTCAAAGGAGGGGGACACGGGGTACAACCAGTTCTCCTTCTACTCCTACAGCGGGGGGACGTCCGATGTGACGTCGTTTGAAGTGAACCCCGAGGCACGCGTCGATATCGTCTTCGACAAGCCTGTCTATGCTCCGGGGGAGAAGGCACGGGTGCTTTTCCAGACGCCGTTCAGCGGGAGGATGCTGGTGACGGTCGAAAGGAACAGGGAGTTCAGTTACCGGTACCTCGACGTGGCGAACAACGCCGCGTCGATGGATCTGACGGTCAACGAGAAGTTCCTGCCCAATGCGTACGTCACCGCTGTCCTCTTCCGCAAGATCAGGGACGAGGACATTCCGCTCCTGGCCGGGCACGGCTTCGCGCCCCTCTTTGTCGAGCGGAAATCGAACCGGCTCGACGTCGCCATCAAGGCGCCCGACAAGATCCGCCCCCGCGGAAAGCAGAAGATAACGGTCGTCGCCGGAAACGAGAAGAACGTGTACGTCACGCTCGCGGCGGTGGACGAGGGGATCTGCCAGGTGAAGAACTACAAGACCCCTGACCCGTACGGCTATTTCTATGCACGGAAGACGCTGGAGACCGAGACGTTTGACTTCTTCAAGCATCTGATTCCGGAGGCGAAGCTGTCGAAGGTGAGCAGCACCGGCGGAAGCGAAGCGGAGCTGGCGAAGCGTGCGAACCCGCTCGGCGTGCAGCGGTTCAAGCCGCTCGCGCTCTGGTCGGGGATACTGAAGACCAACGGGAGCGGGGAGGCCGAGGTCACGCTCGACGTACCTGAATTCAACGGCGAGCTCCGCCTTATGGCTCTTGCATACAAGGGAGACCGGTTTGGCTTCGCCCAGCTCCCCATGAAAGTCTCCGATCCGGTGGTGATCACGCCGGCCCTCCCCCGGTTCCTCAGCCCGGGCGATTCGATCATTATGCCGCTCACGGCATTCAACACTACCGGGAAGGCCGTTACTCTCCAGTTTGCCGTCCAGACCGACGGGCCGGTTGCCGCGGTGTCGAAAAGCGCATCTCTGGATGTCGGTCCCAATCAGGAGCGGTTCACGAACATTGCGCTCCGCGGGTCCAATCAGGTAGGCAAAGCCACGGTGAAGGTTCGGACTGACGCGTTCGGCGAGACCCTCGAATCGACAACCGAGCTGCCGGTGCGTCCCGCGGCCCCCTATTCCTCGGACGCCGTGACAGGGACCGTGGACGGCGGGAAGTCCGTGTCCCATGACATCCCGGACGCGTACCTTTCGTACGGGCGCAGGGCATACCTGACGCTCAGCCCGTACCCTGTGGCGAATTTTGCGAAGGAGCTGGCGTACCTGATCGGGTATCCGCACGGTTGCCTCGAACAGACCGTCTCGAAGGCGTTCCCCCAGATCTACCTCCGCGATATCGCCATGATACTCGCTCCCTCGGCGCTCAACGCGGGGAGCCCGATCTATTTTGTGAACGAGGCGATCACAAAAATCACTTCGATGCAGCTGTACGACGGAACGTTTTCGTACTGGCCGGGGGAAGCCTCCTCGAACCGTTGGTCGACAGTCTATGCCACGCACTTCCTTCTCGAAGCGCGGAAGGCCGGGTTTGCAGTCTCCGAAGGGACGCTGAAATTGGCTCTGGGCGCTGTCGCCGGGATCGCCCGGAGCAAGCTCACGCAGGACTACTATTCCTCCGTGAACAACCAGATAACCGTGCGCCGTATCGCGGACAAAGGCACGATATACGCACTCTATGTCCTTTCACTCGGCGGGGCGCCGGAGAAGGCGGTGATGGACTTCTACCGGGGCGAGAAGGTTCTCCTAACGACCGACACGAAATACCTCCTTGCGGGCGCGTACGCGCTCGCCGGGGACCGGGCCGTCTACGGCGAGATCCTCCCGCCGCAGTTTTTGATCGAAGACGCGGTCCGCGAATCCGGCTGGAATTTCGATTCCCCGACCAGGGCGAACGCGCTCATGCTCAACATACTCCTTGAGACGGACCTGAACAACCCGAACATTCCGCGCCTGATGGAATACCTGTCGACGCACTATCACAGCGGCTGGTGGTACAGCACGCAGGATGACGCGTTCACGCTCCTTGCGTTCGGGAAGGCCGCCCGCATGGCAACAGCGACAAAAGTCGAGGGGAATGTCTCGGTCGGAGGAAAGGAGTATGCGTACAAAGGGGGGAACCAGAGGATGGACATCGAGCCTTTTGGCAGGAAAGTGACAGTCACTATGAGAGGGGAGGGGAGAATCTACTACTCCCTCGTCACAGAAGGGATCCGCTCTGACGGTGCGGTGAAGATCGAAGACAAGAATCTCCAGGTGCGCCGTGAGCTCCTGGACCGGAACGGGAACCCGGTAAATCCGGGCGCGATCAAACAGAACGATCTCATCGTTGTGCGTATAACTCTGACGTCGTCCGTCAACGACCTGGACAACATCGCCATCACCGATCTCCTCCCCGGAGGATTTGAGCTCGAGAACCCCCGCATCACGGAGGCGACGAACTACGCGTTCATAAAGAATCCGGCGAGTGCGGACTACATGGACATACGTGATGACCGGATCAATCTCTACACCGCAATCAGGGGCGGTCACCGGCAGATGCAGTTCTACTATGCCGTCCGAGCGGTCACACAGGGGAATTTCCAGTACGCGCCCGTCCTGGCGGAGGCGATGTACAATGCCGACTATCGTTCTGCAAGCGGCGGCGGCCGCCTCCGTGTTGGAAAATAGTGAGTTTCTTCCCTGACTATCGTATATTCCATCAGTACGGGTCGCGCGTCGCCCGGCATCTTCGAAACAACCCGGCATTCCGACTCGTCTTAAAGAGTGTGCGATATTCAGAAACCGGCGGACCACACGGTCGTGACCTGGCGCTCTGTTTTCTCAGCCGTTGCATCCGCGTCATTGATGGCCGGGTCGGTTGACGCTCAGCCGCTGAACATCCGGATGAGCCCTCCGATCAACGGGGATTTCTACCCCCCGGAGGAAGTGTCTGTTGCGATCAATCCCATCAATCCGCTGAACATCGCTGCATCCGCGAATGTCCGCTACGCGTATGTTTCCGGTGACGGAGGCATGACCTGGAAGGAGAGGCTCCTTCCTCTGGGGACCTGGGGGGATCCGAGCCTCGCGTTTGATGGGCTTGGAAACCTTTACTATTGTCACCTCTCCAATTACGGCATGATCGGCGTGCCGGGGGCGAGATTTATCGACCGGCTCGGAGTCCACAGGTCTTCCGACGGCGGCTACACGTGGAGGGATTCAGTGATCGTGGGCTACAACCCTCCCCGGCAGCAGGACAAAGACTACCTCGCCGCCGATCTTACGGACTCCCCCTGGAGAAACAGCGTCTACCTCGCCTGGACGCAATTTGACCTGCTCGAAAGCCGCGCCCCGGGCGACAGCTCCCGGATTCTCTTTTCCCGATCGACGAACGGAGGCGCGTCCTGGATGTCTCCGGTGCGGGTGAGCGAGCGGGCGGGCGATTGTCTCGATTCGTCCAATACGGTGGAAGGGGCAGTTCCCGCGGTCGGGCCGAACGGCGAAATCTACCTGAGCTGGGGAGGGCCGCTGGGGATCATGTTCAGCAGATCGACCGACGGCGGAGTGACATGGGGAGAAAATGTCTTTGTTGATTCCATTCCGGGTGGGTGGGACCAGCGTGTCTCCGGGATCTACAGGTGCAACGGCATGCCGGTGACCGCCTGCGACATCAGCAATTCACCGGACCGCGGGACTGTCTACGTGTGCTGGTCAGACGTCAGGTTCGGCCGCGGCAATACGAGAATCTTCCTCCGGCGCTCGACGGACGGCGGCGGCACGTGGCAGGCGGCGGTGCAGGTGAACACCGACCAGACCGACCGGGAGCATTTCTTCCCCTGGATGACTGTCGATCCGCGCGCCGGTGTCGTCCATGTCATCTTCTACGACCGGCGGGGAACGGACGGGGATGGAACGGATGTCTACGTCGCACACTCCTCCGACGGTGGGGAGACGTTCACCGATTTCAAAGTGAGCACGAGTTCGTTCACTCCCGATCCGAAGGTGTTTTTCGGGGATTACACGGGCATCGCGGCGCGGGACGGGAGGGTGTATCCGGTCTGGATGCGGATGGACAACAATGTGCTGAGCATCTGGACTGCGCCCTACACGGATTCGTCCGGCCGCGGCAGCAAGCCGGGGCCCGGCGTCCCATCGGCATTCGCCCTCTTTCAGAATTATCCAAATCCGTTCAATCCGTCGACAACAATCTCATACCAGGTGCCCCGCGCGGGTGATGTACGTCTGGTTGTCTACGATATTCTTGGCCGTGAAGTGGCTCGCCTTGTCGACGGACAAAAGCCCGCCGGATTCTACAAGGCGACGTTCAATGCCTCTCATTTCTCGAGCGGGGTTTATTTCTACCGTCTCACGGCAACGGGATATGCGGCGCAGAAATCCATGCTTCACCTGAAGTGATGCGGCGGCGCCCCGCGGCATAATGATCTCATTCAGAGAAAGGCATCCCTTGCGCTGCGTCGTAGAGGGTCTACTCTTCTGCTTCAGTCTCTCGGCCGCGGTCGCGGGATTTGTCATGCCCCCGTATCTCCAGGGAGTTACATCCGGCTCGGTGTATGTCATGGTCGAGTGCACAACGCGGGATTCGGTCACAATCCAATACGGCCCGGACGGGAATTACGGTCAGTCTGCAGCCGCATGGAGCATCATGCAGACAACCGGGGGGACGTTTGTTTACAGTATCCTGATACAGGGTCTGACCCCGGGCACGACCTATCACTACCGCGCACGGCAGTCCGACGTCTATTCTCCTGACAGCCACTTCACGACAGGCGTTCTGCCCGGGACACCCTTCAGGTTTGCCTGGATGGCCGACTGCAGGACAGGATCCGTCATTTTCGATTCTGTCATAACACGCATGGCCTCCAGTCGTCGCTTGCTGGGGCTCTTCGGCGGCGACTTGAATCAAAGCGGATCGTATGCGAGCTGGAAAACCCAGTTCTTTCGGCCGCCGCTGATCTCTTTCGGGGCGGTTGTCCCGTGGGTCAACGCCCCGGGGAATCATGAGGGGTGGGAGGCCAACACGCAAGCGTTCACACACGCCCCCGCTGGCTCGGCGGAACAGGACTACTTCTCCTTTGATTGCGGTGACCTGCACGTTCTCGTCCTCGATTCTGAATCTCCCATGACTTCAGGCAGCGCTCAGTATGAGTTCGCGGACAGAGATCTGGCTGCGTCCACACGGACATGGAAAATTGTCATGCTCCATAAACCGGCATACTGTTCCGGCGGCCATGGAGAAAACGAAGGCGTCATCGCGTTCACGTCGTCGGTACTCGAAAAACGGGGGGTAGACATGGTCCTCGCCGGCCACTCGCACTTTTACCAGCACAACTTTATTAAAGGTATACATCACATGGTCATCGGCTCAGCCGGTGCCCCTCTCTACGATCCCACGAACGATGTCTATACCCTGAAGTCCGTTAAACAATACAACTGGGCGACGTGTGATGTGTCTCCCACATCGTTCAGTCTTCTGGTCTTCAACGAAAAAGGGGTCCCGCTGGACACGCTGATCCTGACAAAACCAGGAGTGAAGGAACTTCTCAAATGAAAGGAACCATGCAATCATCGTTCGGCGGCAGATTTATGAGGGGTTCGGTTCCTCTTATTTTCTTCGCAATGTTTCAGGGCTCACTCTCTCCGGCAGGGATGATCATGACCC
>DASVIU010000679.1:0-4456 GCA_036386275.1 Bacteroidota bacterium
ATCGCCAATGCGCGGCTCCAGTTCGAGAACGGGTGTGTGGCCAACGTGACGGCGAGCCGGATCTCTCAGCGGAAGATGCGGAAAATGCGGCTCTTTCAGAAGAGTGGGTATATCTCAATCGATTTCTCCGAGGGGATTGCGGAGGTATTCCGCCTCGTCGGCGAAAACGAGCCGGACGTGAAGGGGACGATGATGCTCGGCGAGATCGGTTCGGGAAAGCACAGGCGGAAGATCGTCTACGAACTTCCGGAAGTGAAGGAGGTAAACGCGTTGCGGCACGAGCTGGAGCTGTTTGCCTCTGCGATCGCCTCGGGCACGCGCCCGGTAGTCAGCGGCGAGGACGGCAAGCGGGCTCTCGAGGTCGCAAACGTGATCATGGAAAAAATAAGCCAGCAGTCATTCGCGATGTAATGGAAACCTCCGGAGACCATATCGCCGTCGCGCACCCGCAGCTCCGGACGATCGGAGAGATCGCCGACCGGTCCGGGATTGACGCCTATGTCGTGGGCGGATATGTGCGTGACCTGATTCTCGGAAGGGAAGACAGGGACATCGATATACTCGTCATGGGGGACGGTATCGGCTTCGCACGGACGGTGGCCCGCGAAACCGGCGCGGGGCCCGTCGTGGCCTTCGAGCGGTTCGGTACCGCGCGGATACCGTCGGAGAAAGGGACCGTGGAATTCGTCGGTGCCCGCAAGGAGCGGTACGATCCGGCGTCGAGGAATCCCTCGGTCGCTCCCGCAACGCTGGCCGAGGATCTCCAGCGGCGGGATTTCACCGTGAATGCGATGGCGGTCTCTCTGAACCGTGAGACCGCCGGGGTCCTCCACGACCCGTTCAACGGAATGGAGGATCTGAAAAACCGGATCCTCCGTACCCCTCTCGACCCGGAGCAGACATTTAACGATGACCCCTTGAGGATGATGCGGGCGGTGCGTTTCGCCTCGCAGATTGGTTTCACAATCCTCCCCCGGGTCCGGGAGGCGATCGTCAGCATGGGCGACCGCCTCTCCATCGTGGCAGGCGAGAGAGTCACCGAAGAGTTCCTGAAAATCCTTGCGACGGCGGCCCCCTCGGTGGGGCTCCGGTTGATGTTCGACACGGGGCTGCTCCAGCGGGTGTTTCCCGAGATCGCGCTGATGTCGGGAGTGGACCAGCGGAAGGACCACCATCACAAAGATGTGTTCCTCCATACGTGCATGGTCGTCGACAACGTGGCGCTTGTCTCCGGTAATCTCTGGCTCCGTTTTGCGGCGCTCGTTCACGATATCGCCAAGCCCAGGACGAAGGCGTTCAAAGAAGGGACCGGTTGGACGTTCCACGGCCACGAGGAATTGGGCGCCCGGATGATGAAGAAGATATTCCAGAGGCTGAAGCTCCCCCACGAGCACATTCCGTACGTGGAAAAGCTCGTGCGCCTTCACCTGCGCCCGATGGCCCTTGTCGACAACGGCGTCACGGACTCTGCCGTCCGAAGGCTCGTTTTCGAGACCGGAAACGACATCGACGATCTGATGATTCTCTGCCGGGCCGACATCACCTCGAAGAACCCGGCACTCGTCGCACGCTACAGGGATAACTACGAGATCGTCATGCGGAAGATCGTGGAGGTCGAAGAGAGGGACCGGCTGAGGAACTGGCAGCCCCCGGTGAGGGGGGATGAGATCATGACCGTCTGCGCCCTTCAGCAGGGGAGGACGGTCGGGGTGTTGAAAAAGGCCATCGAGGAGGCGATTCTGGACGGGAGGATTCCCAATGAGCATGATGCCGCCCTTGCGTACCTTCACTCAATAAAGGACGGAATACTGGCTCAGGAGGGGCGTATTTAACACTTTTTTCTGAAACTTTCACATGAACCCACCGTTAAAGAAGTACCGTCAGCAACCGCCATCCCAGGAGCATCTTATGCGATTCTTCAAGGCAGTCACATTGACCGCAGCGGCACTTTACGGTCAGTTCCTTTTCGGTCAATCGAACAATCTGACACTCGATCAGGCAAAAAAAGCGGCTCTCGAGCGTAATATCAGCGTGATTCAGGCCGACGCCAATGTCGGCTCGGCGCAGGCCGGCGTCACCTCGGCCTACGGGGGGTACCTGCCGACCATCTCGGCTTCAGGTTCATGGGGGCGAGACCAGGTGGACCAGGGGGCGCGCACCGTCGTGTTCGGGGGGATATCAGTCCCGATTGCTGCCTCCCGTGCGACGACGAACAATTTCAACAGTGCCCTCAATGCGAACATGACCCTCTTTGACGGATTCAACCGCCAGGGGCTGGTCGGCCAGGCAACCTCACGGTCCGTTTCCGCAGAACAAACGGCTGTCCGGACCCGGCAGTCGATCGTATTCCAGACGGAGAGCGCGTACCTGAACATTCTGCGGAACGAGCAGCTCGTGAAGGTCACGGACGAGAACCTGAAGCGTGACAACCGCCAGCTCGAACGGATCACCGAATCGGCCCGCGTGGGTGCATCGGCCCGGGCGGATGTCTACAGGCAGCAGTCGACCGTCGCTGCCGACGAGTTCGCGCTCATCCAGGCGCAGGCGAACTATGACAAATCCAAGGCCGACCTTGTCGACCTGATCGGGCTCGACGTCGGTGCCGAGTACACGTTCAACGACCCCACGATCTCGCTGGATATCTCCCCCGGGGAGCTGGACTCGACGGCGTTGATGTATCGTAACTTCAGGGACCTCGAACAACGCTCGCTGGCCGCGCGCCCGGACTACAAGAGCGCGGTGGAATCGTACAACGCCGCGGTATCGGGCGTGACCTCCGCCAAAAGCACCTACTGGCCTTCCCTCAGCGCCTCGGCCGGGTACGGACTTTCGAGTGACGAGCTCTCCACCCTCCGGGACAACAAGAACCTCAACTGGGGCCTGAACATCCGGTGGACACTCTTCGACGGTTTCAGCACCAACGCGGCCGTCCAGTCCGCCGTCGCCGGCCGGCGCATCGCTGAGATCGGCCTCACGCAGGCCGAGCGCGACATCAACGCGCAGCTGAAGAAGGCGCTCCTCGACTTTGAGGCGGCCCGGAAGCAGTATGAGGTCAGCCAGAAAGGTGTCACTTCGGCGACGGAAGACAGGAAGATTGCAGAGGAAAAGTACAACCTCGGGGCAGGGACGCTGCTCGACCTTCTCACCGCCAACGCGGCGCTCGTCCAGGCCCAGGTGAACCTCGTGAATTCGGTCTATAATTACATCACCGCAAAGAAGAATCTCGAGTACAGTATCGGTGAACGCGCGTACTGAACGCACATCCACCGTGCACAATCAAAAGGAGCAACGGGCATGGCATCAAACGGGAAAAAGTCGCGGAAGAAGCTGATAATCTTCTCCGTCATCGGGCTGGTTGTCGTTGCGCTCGGCCTGATCGCATTCCTCGGGAGCAGGAAAGAGCCGATCCTCGCGGTGAACGTGGAAAAAGTGGCGACACGGACTCTGACCCAGGTGGTGACGGCCACAGGCAAGATCCAGCCGGAAGTGCACGCACAGATTTCCCCCGAAGTGAGCGGAGAGATCGTTCTCCTCCCCGTGAAAGAGGGGTACCGGGTGAAGAAAGGCGACATCCTCCTGAAGATCAAGCCGGACATCTATGTCGCGCAGAGGGATCAGTTCAGGGCCGGGCTTCAGCAGGTAAAATCAGCCCTCGTGAAAGCGGAGGCGGACTACAAGCGGGCGCAGGGGCTGATCGCGAAAAGCCTGATCGCGCAGTCGGACTTCGATCAGGCGCGTTCGGCGTACGATGGTGCGCGGGCGATGTACGCACAGGCCGAGGCGTCCCTGAACCAGGCGGAAGAGAACCTGAGAAAGACCACGATCAGCTCTCCCATGGACGGGACAATAAGCCAGCTGAACAACCAGCTCGGAGAGCGGGTCCTGGGGACGCAGCAGTTCCAGGGGACGAACGTGATGACCGTGGCGGACCTCTCGAAGATGGAAGCGCAGGTCGACGTGAGCGAAAACGACGTGATCCTCGTCCATATCGGGGATACGGCGCGCATCTCCATCGACGCTTTCCCCGACAGGAAGGTGAACGCCGTGGTGTATGAGATCGCGAACACCGGCACATCGAAAAATCTCGGAACGCAGGAGGAAGTGACGAACTTCACGGTGAAGATGCGCATCGTCGATCCGGGAGTGACGCTCAGGCCGGGGATGTCGATGACCGCCGACATCGAGACGATGACGAAGCAGAACGTCCTCTCCGTCCCCATTCAGTCCGTGACGACACGTGCTCCCAAGATGGAAGTGAAGCAGGGGCCGACGGACGGGCAGAGCGGCATGGTGATGACGGCGGGACAGTCGCAAAAGACCAAGAACGAGAACAAGCCGAAAGAAATCGTGTTCGTCGTGGATAACGGCGTGGCAAAGGCGGTCCCGGTTAAGAGGGGGATCGCGAGTGACCAGTACGTAGAGATCACCGAGGGAGTCTCCGAGGGGGCACAGGTCG
>DASVIU010000680.1:0-1945 GCA_036386275.1 Bacteroidota bacterium
CTACCGGGAGAGGGGGGAACGGGACGCCGAAGAGAAGGAATACAGGGCGATCATCAGCCAGACGCCGCTCGACATTCATCCGCAGCTCTCCCTCGCGCATTTCTACATGGAGCGGGGACGTCTGGAAGAGATGGAAAGCGCTCTTCGTGCGACACTCATGGTGGAGCCGACGAAGCTCGCCTACAGGTCGCTCGGGGATCTTGCGCTCGGTGCCGGCAGCACGGCGGAAGCGATCGCTGATTATCGCGCGCTCTCCGGCTTCGCGCTCGAGACCGAAGAGAAGCTCGAAGACGAGTATCTCCTCGGGCTCGCGTATGCACAGGCCGGCGCCGGGGACAGTGCCCGGATGCAGATGGAGAAGCTCCTGATTCTGAAGCCGGACTACGCCCCGGCGGCGGAACTCCTGAAAAGAGTCCGGGGAGGGAGCTAGTGGAGGGGAGTCTCAGAACATGGTGTTCTTCGTCGATTCGTCGACGCGCAACCGCTCGACCTTAAAGAGATAACAGGATGGCATCACGCCCGCACACACGCACCCGCCCACCGCTGTCCCCCGCGCGGAGGACCGCCTTTGCCGTGATCACGCTGGCGTCACCGTTCCTTCTCCTCATTCTCACCGAGATCGCTCTCCGCGTGTTCCACGCCGGGCCGGACTTGTCCCTGTTCACGACCGAAATCGTCAACGGTCGCACGTACCACGTGATGAACCCGGGGGTCATGTATCGCTACTTCCCCGGGGGAGATTTCTCCCCGAGCACTTCGGTGGATTATTTCGTCGTCCCGAAGCCGCCGGGGACGTACAGGATATTCTGCCTGGGGGGATCGACGACAGTAGGTTACCCCTACTGGTACAACGGATCCTTTTCGACCTATCTTCGTGACAGGCTGAGGAAGCTCTTCCCGGACAGATCGATCGAGGTCATCAACGTGGGGATGACGGCGACGAACAGTTTCACCGTCGTCGACATGGCGCGGGATGTGGTCAACTACGAACCCGACCTCATCATCGTCTACGACGGTCACAACGAGTTTTACGGTGCCCTGGGCATTGCATCGAATCAATCACCCGGCAAATCGTGGTTGGTCAGCCAGACCTATCTCCGGCTCCTCCGCGTTCGTACATTTGTGGCGCTCCGGGAGCTGTACAACCGGATAACCGGCCTCTTCCGGCAGGCGTCAGACGGCATTTCACGAGGGACCATGATGGAAAAGGTTTCGCTCGGGAATTATGTCCCGTACGGAAGTGCAACATACCTGAGCGCACGATCGATGTTCGAGGACAATCTCAACGAGCTCAGGTCTCTCTGCGCGAAGAACCGGGTCCCCGTGATTTTGAGCACGCAGGTCTCAAACCTGCGGGATCAGCCCCCCTTCATCGTGCTCCCCACACAAGGCATCACACCGCAGGAGCGGGCGGCCTTCGCCGCCGCGTTCAATCGCGGCCTGACACGCCTCAAGGAAGGGCAGACGGCCTCCGCGCTCGCGGAGTTCCGCTCTGCGCTCCTTATGGACTCGATGCGGGCCGATGCGCACTTCCAGATCGCCCGGTGTCTTGATGCTCTCGGAGACCGGGGCACGGCCCGCACGGAGTACATCAATGCCCGGGATTACGATCAGCTCCGGTTCAGGACCAGCAGAGATTTCAACTCCTCCATTCTTCGGATGAACGATACTGCAGGCATGTTCGTTGTGGACATGGAACGCGTGTTTCAGGAACGGTCACCCGATTCCCTGATCGGCAACACTTTGATCACCGAACATCTTCACCCCAACTCCCAGGGGTATTTTCTGATGGGACGCGCGTACGCCGGGGTCATGCGGACCCATGGCCTCCTCGCCCCCGCCGGGGAGTGGGCACGGAGGGACACCATCCCCGACGAGGAATTGTGGGGTGAGAGGAGCCTGTCGACGCTCGACGAACTGCTTGCACGCAGAAGGACCGAGATCC
>DASVIU010000681.1:0-1679 GCA_036386275.1 Bacteroidota bacterium
CTGCTTCTCCCTCAATCACGAGACCGATGTGACAATCGCGCTCGCCCCCCTGATGACAACGAGCGCGCTGTCCAAGGTCTGGGGATGCGGCTGCATCGTGGGGGAGAACCTTGAGAGGGTGGCGGTCGGCGGAGAATTGTCCGCGAACAACGGGGCCGGGTTCAGCATCGTTGCCCGGTCTGCAGGCGTTGTCAGTGTCGTGATGGGGTTCAGCCCCTCCCGCACAGACTTCCTCCTTGCGGGGGACGCCTTTGTCGTGCTCCTCACCGCAAACGCGGAGGTCGTCGGCTATATGACGCTGACGATCGACAGGGACGTCGGGTATGCCGAAGGGTATGCGAAGGGGATCGTCACGATGGACGCCATCGTGGCCGGCCTCTCCGGACAGGGGGAGTTTCAGTGGCATATCGGGACCGACAACGAAACGATACAGGGGCGGGTCGCGGTCTCGATGTACGGAATGGGATGGCCGGCCGTCGGAGCAGGACTCGAGGCGGGGCTCTGGTTCGGCATCAACTCGAACAAGGACAATGTCTGGGTGATGGACGGTATCAGCGGCCGGTTCGGGCTGAACAAGGCGGCGCTTCCGCAGTACATCACCGGGCTCTACGCCTACATGAGCTTTTCGGCGTCGGTAAGCTACTACGTTGTCTCGGGAGGATTCCAGGCGTATGCCGGAGTCGGGGCATTTGCCGGATACGGCCAGAACACAGGAGCCGGGTTCGGCGTGATAGGCAACGTCGGTTTGTATGTCTGGGGGAAGATACTCGGCGGGCTCGTCAGCGCGGATGCCTGGGGCGACCTCCAGATGATCGTCGGCGTCCCTCCCGCGTTCCAAGGTACGCTCGGGCTCGATGCATGCGTTCTCTGGGTCTTCTGCGGCTCTGTGACTGTGAACGCTGGATTCAATGCGAACCAGGGGTTCTATCTATATTAATGACGGCTCAACTGACGGGGTAAAAATGAACACTCATGTCGGAAAACCTCTTGGAGGCTTCCGGGCCGTGAAGCTCCGTATCTCTCTCTTGACCATTATCCTGGCCGCTCTGCTGCTGGTGCCGGTATCCCCCCGGCTCTTCGCGCAGGATCTAGGGGGGGCGACGCGTCCCATCCCCGATCTCAGGGTCCTCCTGACGTGGGGCGCGGACACGCTCAGCGGCTCCTCTGTCAGGTACAACATGTACCGGAAGCCGGCATCCTCGACGGCGTATCCGGTTGCGCCGCTCAATACTTCCCCCATCGGCCCGGTCACGGATACCGTACAGTTCAAGACCATCATTCCCCGCGGGTCCGATGACTGGAACTTCATCTCGTATGCGCTTGCGGACAGCGTGGGAGGGAGGAATCCGGTTCAGCCCCTGGCGAACGTGTTTGCGATAACCACATTTCCTCCCGGCTCCCGGAAATGGCAGCGGGTCCAGATGCTTGTGGCAGTTAGACCTACCGTCGCACTTGTGATGGGACAGGCGTTCACCGACTTGTCTGTGGTGAATGGGACGGCGTATAAATACAAAATCTTCCGTGTCGGTCCGGGAGGGACGCAACTCCCATCGACAGGTGCGAGCGAGGTGACGATCACCGCGGGCGTCCCCGCCCCGATCCCGGTTCCTTCCGGCGTGCGCATTGTTGCCGGCGACGCGAAGCTCCAGGTCCTCTGGACGAAACCTCCCTCCCGGTTC
>DASVIU010000682.1:0-3596 GCA_036386275.1 Bacteroidota bacterium
ATATCACCGAACAATCCCATGTTTTCCTCCGATGGTTGTGTGTTATCAGCCAGGTATGCAGAGTCAAGATACTGAAATGAGGTCAAATTTCAATGGCGGAGGGGGCTCACTCACGTAAAAAAATGGCGCCTGCGGCGCCACAGGCGCCGTGATTGTTAGTCCCGCCGTGAGGATTTCTTTGTCCTCCTCGTAGGCTTCGCACCGAGAGGATCCTCCGGCCAGATATGCTTCGGGTACCTCCCGCGCATCTCTTTGCGCACGTCCCTGTAAGCATTCGACCAGAAACTTCCGAGATCCTGTGTGACGGCGAGCGGTCTTCCCGCCGGGGAGAGAAGATGGATCAGCACTCTCACTCGCCCTCCTGCGATGACCGGCGTGTCTGTCTGCCCGAACATTTCCTGCAGCCGCACTGAGAGCACGGGCAAATCTCCGGCTGTGTAGTCGAGCCGGATCCTCGACCCGGTCGGGACGGTGAACGTCTCCGGCGCGAGGCGTGCAAGATCATTCCACTGCCGCACGGTGAAGAGGACCCGGAGAACGGACTCCATGTTCAGCTTCCCGAGATGAGATCTTCGCACGATGCCGTCGAGAAGCGGTCCGAGCCAACCGGGGAGCGTGGCCAGGAGATTTGCATCGCTCAGGTCCGGCCAGTCCGCCGGGACGAGTCCGGATTTGCGAAGCCACTCGCTGCGGCTCCGTACCGATTCCTTTCCCCATGGAAGAGCCCCGAGCCCCATCTCCCGGATCCCTTCCACCATCGCCTCACGGACAGCGTCCCCTCGCGGGACCACCGTCCGCTCCCCGAGAGTGATAGCTCCGAGCCGCCGGACCTGACGGGCAACAACGGCTTCATCAGCCTGGTTCCAGAAGACCTGTTCTTCTGCCACGATGTTCTCCCGGAATGCCTCGACAAGGTCTTCCCTTTCCAGGGGTGCAGCGAGGAAAATCCTGACTTCGGTCCCAATCCCGTCCACATCGGCCACCGCAAGAAACTCTTCCCTCCCCAGCAAGCTCCCTTCCGGCAGGACCGAACCCGCGCCGTTCACCATCTGGTATCTCCCGGGCGACTCCCCCCGCCGTCGGGCAACCCGCTCGGGGTATGCAAACGCAACCAGCAGGCCGAGCCGGGAGAGATCGTTACGCCCCCCTCCCGCACCAGCGATATTTTGCAGGCGGCGCGATTCCGACTGCACGCGATCGCGGAGGGTGTGTCCGGCGCCGGCCCCCGTGCGGAGAGCCTGCACGCGTGAAGCGATATCGACATCGTTCCTCACAGGACCATGGAGTATGTCCCGCTCCTCAAGGAGCGCCCCGAGGTCACAGGAGAGGGAACCGAGCGACAGGTCCTTCCCCCGGAGAATCATGTGCGCGAGCCTCGGGTGGATCGGGAGATCGGCCATCGCCTTTCCATGAGGAGTGAGCGCGCCCCGGCTGTCAAGCGCTCCGAGCAACAGAAGCGTCGATCGGGCCTGTGAGAGGTGCGACGCAGGGGGTGGATCGATGAAACGGAGCCCGTCTCCTCCACCCCACCGTGCAATGTCGAGTGCCAGCGGGACAATGTCGGCGTCAAGGATTTCCGGAGTGGAAAAGTGAGCAAGTGCCCGATGCTGCTCCTCCGTCCACAATCTGTAGCAGGTTCCCGGAGCCTGGCGTCCGGCCCGACCCCGCCTCTGGTCTGCAGAGGCAACGGACACGGGGATCGTTTCAAGTCCCGTCATCCCTCTTCTCGGATCAAACCGCGGCACGCGTGAGAGGCCGGAGTCGACCACGACCCGGACGCCGTCGATCGTCAGACTGGTTTCGGCAATGCTTGTCGAAAGCAGGACCTTCCGTTTTCCCGGTTCAACGGGACCAAGGGCGACACGCTGGGTTTCCGGGTCAGCGTCACCAAAGAGGGTGTACGCGACAACGTCATCGGGGAGCCCCCCTTCATCGAGCATCATCCCGGTCCGGCGGATTTCCCGAATGCCCGGGAGAAAGACGAGTATGTCCCCCTCCGTTTCGCCGAGGGCACGACGGATGACACGCGCGGTCTCCCGTTCAATTGAACCCTTATATGGATACGACAGGTAGTGTGTTTCCACGGGATGGCTCCGCCCCCCGCCCATGACAACAGGAACATCCCCCAGCACACGAGAGAGGGACACCCCGTCGAGAGTCGCCGACATGACAAGTATCCGGAGATCCTCGCGCAGGTGATCCTGAACATCGAGCGTCAACGCGAGGCCGAGATCGGCGTGTATGCTTCGCTCATGAAACTCGTCGAAAATGACAAGCGCCACCCCGGGGAGATCCGCACCGGATTGGAGGAGCCGGGTGAGGATCCCTTCCGTCACCACTTCAATCCGCGTGTTCCTCCCCGACACGGCTTCTCCCCTGATTCTGTAACCGACGGTTTCTCCCGTTTTCTCACCGAGTTGCGCCGCCATGTACGACGCGGCGCGGCGCGCGGCCAATCTGCGGGGCTCGAGCATCAGGAGCTTTTTCCCGGCCATCCAGGCGGCATCCAGCAACGCAAGGGGAACGCGGGTTGTTTTTCCGGCGCCCGGAGGGGCGCTCAGAATTACACGGCGCGAACCCTCAAGTTCGGCAAGAAGGCGCGGGAGCGATTCCTCGATGGGGAGCGGGTCCATTGCAGAGAATTGTGGGAGGAACGTGAAGCAATATGCGGATTCGAGAAGAGAATTGCACCGGGTGATGAAATTCGGTATCTTGTGAGCCTACACGGACGCTTAGCTCAGCTGGTTCAGAGCGCCGCCCTTACAAGGCGGAGGTCGTAGGTTCGAACCCTACAGCGTCCACACCTGACCCGCCCCAGGCGGGTTCTTTTTTAGGCCCGCTTCCGCCGGGCCTTCTGTTCAGGCCCGCCCATGGCGGGCTTTGCATTTATACAGACGAGGGGGCTGACAGGGTTTCCCTGCCAGCCCCCTCACGTGAGGCCCTCGCCGGACCGCGCGCGATTACTCATACCACGCAAGAATCTCGTACGCGTTCGTCCCGGGGAAGAAGGGCGGCGCATCAACCCTGAATCGTTCATCGTATGTCACGTTCACGGGCAAACCGGCCGTCGTCCCATTTGACGTCGCAAAGATCTGGGTGCCGATCCAGCCCCCGAGGACATACAGGTTGCCGCGGGGTCTGGTGTTGTAATTGACGACCTGGATACCGTCGGTCTGGGAATACATAGAGCCCTGGACCGTGAAATTGTTATGCGCGGCCGTCGTGTCGATACTGATTGAGCCGTATCCCACGACACCGAGCATGGCATGGCAGTTCGGATCGACCCGGGGATCGGTCTTGTACGTAACATTGTCTTTAACGATGACGGTCCCGCCTGTCGAACCGGAGGTCCGGAGCGAGGCGATCGTCAGTTTGGTGCTCAGTTGTCCCTGAATATAGAGTGTCCCCTTGTCGATGGCGATCACACCGTTCGGTGCGATCTCAGAGATTGCCTGGGTCGTCACGGCACCGGTCTTCGACCTCTTCCATGAAACGCTGTCATCCTTCATCGTCACCCAGAGCTCTCCACCCGAAAACAGGTTGCCGCCGGCTTGCGTCACCAGTTGTGAGGTGTTGAGCGCGAGAGGAATACTGAC
>DASVIU010000683.1:0-3543 GCA_036386275.1 Bacteroidota bacterium
GAAGCGTTGGTGAGCACGGAGTTCCCCTCCGCGAGTGACGCACACACGAGCGCCCGGTTGGTGAGGCTCTTGGAGCCGGGGACACGCATCCGGCCGGCGAGAGGACCTGATGTTCTCGCTTCCCGGATCATGGCCCGAAGAGCTCGTAATCGACGACCGTCTTCTCCGACTGGACAAGGCGCAAAAACCCGACAACATCCACATGTTCGGGATGCCGCTGGTATGCTGCCAGCGAGGCGGCGGAGGCAAATGTTCCGTTCAGCGCCAGGTCGAACGACGCGGGCCCATGTGTGCCGTCGATTCCCACCTCCAGTGAGAGGATCTCGGGAATCTTCCCCGGGAGAGACTCGAGCATGGATTTCGCCTTCCGGAGGTTCTCCGCTTTTGAGGCTCCCCCGGCCTGATCCAGAAATTTCCAGCAGACGATGTGCCTGATCATGATTCCTCCTTTTCCAGCAGGAGTTTCTTCATGAGGGAGATGTTCGCGGGAACCCCCGCGTACAGCGCGAATTGCATCGCCGCCTGGTTGATGTACATGTCTGTCCCCCGTACAATCTTCGCCCCGGCACCGGCCGCCTCACGCAGGAGCCTTGTCAGGGGGGGGTTGTACACCGCGTCGAAGACTGTCTTCCCCTGAAGCATCCCGGACGGGAACGGCGATTCATGTGAATGCGGAGCCATCCCCACGGGGGTCGCATTGACGAGAATGTCGGCCTCCACATCACGGATACCGGACACCGGCACATACACGATTCCGAATTCCCTTGCCAGACGCCGTGCTGCGCGGGGGGTCCGGCCGGTGACAAGGACCTGCGCGCCGCGGCGCGTCGCTTCGTATGCAATCGCTCTGGCGGCTCCCCCCGCTCCCATGATCAGGACCCTTTTCCCCTTGACGGGGGAAATGTGCTCGATCGCATCGAGAGCCGCGGGGGCGTCGGTGTTGGTCCCCCTGAAGCGCCCCCTCCTCCTTATCACCGTGTTGACAGCCCCGATGGCACGGGAGAGCGGATCCATGGAGTCCAGGTACTTTGCGATCTCCACTTTGTGGGGGTGCGTGACACTGAACCCGTGGAGGAGCGGGACCATCCGGGAGAAGAACTTCCGAAGATCCGTCACAAGGAACCTGCAGTATACGGCTTTTTTTTCAGCGCGCGCGAAAAGGGGATTGTGGACGAGAATCCCCCGGCTCTGCCTGACCGGATTCCCCACGACACCGAATATTTTCGTGGAAGGTCTGAGCCGTTCGCTCCTGTAAAGATCGGACAGCACGCGCGCAGTCACCTGCCCCGGGGCCGCCGCTCTTCCCGATTCCGGGGCCGCGTACGTCCCCCACCCGCCGAACACACGGTACAGGACCCTGCTCGGTTCTCCCGCCTCCCCCATCGCGATCGCGATCGCCCGCTGGCGGTCGCGCCCGGCACGCCGGAGGAAATCGAACGCGATCCGGTTTTCCCATGCATCCCGCGCAACGAAGGCAAACTTGAGTATGTCGGCCCCGGTCCCCCTCATCCTCCGATAGAGCGGCG
Organism: Bacteroidota bacterium; assembly: GCA_036386275.1. Classification (GTDB taxonomy): domain Bacteria; phylum Bacteroidota; class Ignavibacteria; order UBA10030; family UBA6906; genus Fen-1273. The sequence goes on from DASVIU010000683.1 coordinate 1,527, forward strand.
CGATAACAACGCGCGCACCGGGGGGAGCGTGGTAGGAGACGATCACGCTGCTCTCGCGGCGCCGGCCGAGGAACTGACGGAGCGCCCGCCCGCCGGCACGCAATTCGATATCGACATATTCCGCCCCCAGCAGCGATGCCGCAGCGAGTATGTCGAGTCGCTCCTCTTCCGAACCCCGGAATTCTCCCCCCTCCCAGACCGGCCTGCAGGTCGCAATCACAGGCTTGCGTGTTGAGAGGAGGAGCACGGCGATCTCCGGTTTGCGAATGAGGTCGAACCGGAATTCAAAAACGTCCGCCCAGGGATCCGAGACCGCAACCTGTTCCAGAGCGTCCGATATCCGCGGGCCGGTGACCGACACGATGATCATATGTTCTCCGGATTCCGCCGGAGGAAGAAACGATCCGGCTTTCCCCGTTCAGCCATGCTTTCTTTTCCTAGAGACGAGACCCATGGTTTTCCGAATGAGATCGGCCGGGACGGGGACACCGGGATCGCATTCGCCGATCCTGCGGAGAAGGACGAACCGCGTCCCCGTGGTGTCGGATTTCTTGTCCAGCGCGATCGCAGACATGAACGCGCGGTCGTTGATGCCCCGGGGAGGGTCGACGGGAAGGCCCAGGGCCTCCAGCAGCCCCGTCAGCCTCAGGCAGTCCGGCGGGGCAAGGAGACCGAGCTCCCGGGAGATATGCGCTTCGGCCGCCATGCCGATCGCAACGGCCTGGCCGTGTTTCAAGGCGAACCCGCCGGAGGATTCCAGGGCGTGGCCGATCGTATGGCCGAGGTTAAGCACCCGCCTCAGTCCCGTTTCACGCTCGTCTTTTTCGACGACTGACGCTTTCAGCGCAACCGCGGTTTCCACGATCTTCGCGTTGAGAGCCGTATTTTCCCTCCTGATCCGCGAGGCGTTTCGCTCGATGTTGGCGAAAAACGGAGCATCCATCGCTGCGGCGATCTTGGCGACTTCCGCGATCCCGTTTCTGAACTCGTCCGCGGGGAGAGTCAGGAGCGCCTCGGGATCGATGTAGACAACCGAAGGCTGGTGGAAGGCCCCGATCAGGTTTTTCCCCGCGGGATGATCGATCCCCACCTTCCCGCCGACGCTGCTGTCAACCTGGGCGAGGAGCGTCGTGGGGATCTGGACAAGGCGGACGCCGCGCAGCACCGTGGCGGCGAGGTACCCGGCGAGATCTCCTATGACCCCGCCACCGAGTGCGATGACGAGACTGTCCCGCCTGATCCCCTCCCGGAAGAGCCTGGTGTACAGCGCGTTCACCGTCCGGGAGCTCTTCGAGCGTTCTCCCGCCGGCACCTCCAGCAACGTGACTTCACATCCTGCGGCCGCAAGTCTGCTGTTGAACTCACTGCCGTAGTGTCGTATGACGTTCGAGTCGGTGATGACGAACATGCGCGTCTTCCCTTCCGAACGGGAGAGGAGAAGGGGAACCTCGGCGAGAATTCCCGGCCGGATTTCGACTGTGTACGACCTGTCACGGAGTGCTTCCAGGCGGACGCGAATTCGGGGCATTGCCAGTTGCTCTGCTGTAGGGTGTGCGGCAAAACAAAAAGACCCTCACCGCTCCCGGATGAAGGTCAGGCTCTCTCGGCGCCTTTGCAAGAGTATACACGAATCGGCGTACAATGTCAATATGCCATCCTTGGAACTCTTCTTCACATTTCGTATTTTCGCACTTCACAGTACGGATCACGTTGTGCAGAAACAGTACGTCCGCTCCCTTTTCGATTCCATCGCCCGCCGGTACGACATGCTCAACCACTTGCTGAGCGGGGGCATCGATACGTACTGGCGGCGCAGGGCGATCAACCACCTGCGGGGGGAACCGGGCCGGCGGATACTCGACGTCGCGACAGGGACAGCCGATTTTGCGATTGCCGCCGCCCGGCTCGCGCCGCGCGAGGTGGTGGGCGTCGACATCGCCGATGAAATGCTCGCCATAGGCCGGAAGAAACTCGCCGGACGCGGACTCTCGGGCGTCATCTCCCTCCAGAAGGGGGA
>DASVIU010000684.1:0-6077 GCA_036386275.1 Bacteroidota bacterium
GAGAGGTCGCATGTCCAGAACGATGCGCTTCCTTCCCCCTGGTGGAGGCTGACGGTGATCGTGATTTCTTTCCGGCTCAGGACCTTCTTCGCCTCCTCCTCGGAGAAGTCGATCGTATAGTTCCGCCGGAGGATCGGCACACTGCCGAAGAAGATCTCGACCTTTGACGGGTCGAAGTCGATCCCGGAGTATCCCACGGCCGCCAGGATGCGCCCCCAGTTGGCATCTTCGCCGTTGATGGCCGTTTTGACGAGATTGGAGTTCGCGATCGCCCGCGCGGCCCGCACAGCGCTCGCTTCGTCTTCGGCCCCCGTCACATTGATCTCGATGAACTTCGTCGCTCCCTCACCGTCCTTCACGATCATCTTCGACAGCGTGACAAGCATCTCCTCGAGAGCTGCATAGAAGGCCTCGTAGTCCGCCCCCCTGGCCTCCGTCAGAAGCTCAGCGCCCGACTCGCCGTTCGCGAGAACGGCGACCATGTCGTTGGTGCTTGTGTCCCCGTCGACGGAAATCCTGTTGAACGAGCGGTCGGCGGCGCGGGAAAGGGCGCAGTGGAGGACCGCCGGAGAGACCGCCGCGTCCGTGGTGACGAAGGCGAGCATGGTGGCCATATTCGGCGCAATCATCCCGGAACCCTTCGCCATCCCTCCCATCGTCACCCGCACACCGTTGCAGTCGAACTCCAGAGCGTGTTCCTTGACAAACGTGTCGGTCGTTATGATCGCCTCGGCAGCCGCGCCTCCCCCCTGAGGCGAGAGAAACGCCGCCGCCTCTTTTATCCCTTCAGTGATTGTCCCGATGGGAAGGAACTGCCCGATCACGCCGGTGGATGAAACGAGCACTTCACCCGGCCCCACGTTCAACGCCGAAGCGGTCGCCCCGACCATCGCCCAGGCATCGTCCATCCCGCGGTCCCCCGTGCACGCATTTGCGTTGCCGCTGTTCACCACAATCGCGCGGAAGATGCGCGAGCGTCCCATCTGCTCCCGCGTGACAAGGACGGGGGCCGCCTGGACCCTGTTCGTCGTCAGGACGACGGCGGCGGAGGCCGGCACATCCGACACCACCAGACAGAGGTCCTTTTTCGATTTCTTGACGCCGCAATGGATGCCTGCCGCGCGAAACCCCTTCGGGGCGGTGATGCCACCGGGAAGTTCCTTCAGGTCCGGGGGAGTGAAATGATCGGCCACCGCGTCTTCACCATGAGTTTGCACTGCTCCGCCGGCAACGGCGTCATTCGGTTTGTTCATTTCAGTCCTGTCGCCTCCGGGAGGCCGAACATGAGGTTCATATTTTGGACGGCCTGGCCCGCCGCTCCTTTGACAAGGTTATCGATGACGGACATGACGATAAGCTGGTTCGTCCGCCCCTCGATCGCAATGCCGATGTCGCAGTAGTTCGTCCTTGTCACGGCGAGTATCTGAGGCACCTGGCGGGTGATCCTGACGAACGGGTGCGAGGCGTAAAACTCCTCGTACAGCGTCAGAAGCTCCGCGGCACTCAGCGCGACCGTCAGTCCGGCGTGCGCCGTCGTGTAGATCCCCCTCGTGATCGGGATGAGATGGGGAACAAATGACGCCGTCACCGTTGCGCCCGAAGCCTCCGTCAGGACGCTTTCAATTTCAGGAATATGCTGGTGTGTGCCGATCTTGTATGCGCGGACATTTTCGTTGATCTCAGCAAAACTCATGTCCACGGAGGCGCTCCGTCCCGCCCCCGAGACACCCGAGAGGGAATTGATGACAATACCACCGGGATGAATGATGCCGTGTTTCAACGCCGGGAGGAGGGCCAGGATCGCACTGGTAGGGTAGCATCCGGGATTGGCGACGAACTTCGCCGCGGCGATCGAGTCCCTGTTGAGCTCGGGGAGTCCGTAGACCGCTGTCGAGAGGAGCTCCGGAGCAGTGTGGTGGTGCCGGTAATATTTTTCGTAGAGCTCCGCGGATCTGAGACGGAAATCCCCCCCCAGGTCGATGATCCTCCCGACCCTCTCCTTAAGAAGAGGGATGATTTTCATCGCTTCGCCGGAAGGGAGGGCCACGAACGCAACGTCGATGCCGTCGAGTCCCGCAGGGACAAGCTCATCGTACTCGAGGTCGCACTGCCCGGCGAAGGCCGGATAAAGGGCATCGACCCTCTTCCCGGCGGAAGAGGCTGCGGTCACCTTCTGTACCCGGACCCCGGGATGGGAGGACAGGACCCTCAGGAGCTCGGCCCCCGAGTATCCCGACGCCCCGATAATTGCTGCGTTCACCACGGCGCTTCCCTCTGCGTTAAATAATTGTTCTTGCATAAATATGCAAAATCATGTATTATTATGCAAGAACTTTTTTCACCTTTTTTGCGCCGGGATCCGCCATGACAATGCAGCCCAAGTCAATGCATGACAGAGAAGCCGCCACATTCTTCCACACCTACAAGCGCCTTCCTCTCGAGGTGGAGCGGGGGGAAGGTGTCTACCTGTTCACAAGAGACGGGAAGCGTTACCTGGATATGTTCGCCGGGCTCGCCGTGAACGCGCTCGGGTACGCCCACCCGCGCATTGTCGAGGCGATCCGGACCCAGGCGTCCCGCTACACCCACCTGTCAAACTATTTCCTTCAGGAGACGCAGATACGGCTGGCCGAGCTGCTGACGAAGCTCTCCGGATACCCGAGAGTGTTCTTCAGCAACAGCGGAACCGAGGCGATCGAGGGGGCGATCAAGATCGCCAGGAAGTGGGGCTCGATCCGGGGAAAGACCGAGATCCTTGCGCTGAGCAATTCCTTTCACGGACGGACAATGGGGGCTCTCTCGCTGATGGACCGCCCAAAGTACCGGGACGGATTCGGTCCCTTCCTCGGGGGATGCCGTGTCCTCCCGTTCAACGACCCGGCGGCGCTCCGGAAATCCGTCAGCCCGAGAACCGCAGCCGTGGTTCTCGAGTTCATCCAGGGGGAAGGGGGGATCAGGCCGGTCTCGGCGGAGTTTGCCCGCACGCTCGAAGAGCTGCACAGAGAATCGGGTTTCCTTCTCGTCGCGGACGAAATCCAGTCGGGAGCCGGGAGGACGGGAAAGTTCTTCGGATTCCAGCATTACCCGGTCTCCCCCGAAGTCGTCACACTCGCCAAACCCATCGGGGGCGGTCTCCCCCTCGGCGCAATACTGGCGACCGGGGATGTCGCGTCGGTGCTCGAGCCGGGGATGCATGGCACCACATTCGGCGGAAACCCTGTCGCCTGTGCGGCCGGCGTGGCGGTGCTGGAGGAAATCGAAGAGAAGAACCTGACCGGGCGCGCCGCGGTACTGGGAGAGAGGCTGAAGGAGGGGCTCAAGGGCCTCGCGAAGGAATTCCCTGTCCTCATCAAGGAAGTGCGGAGTTACGGCCTCATGGCAGGAGCCGAGCTCGACCGGAGCGGAGACGGAATCACGGATGCGATGCGGGACAAGGGAATCCTCATCAACTGCACAGACGCGACCGTGCTCAGATTCCTCCCCCCTCTTATCATTGAGCCGTCGCATGTGGACGAAACCATCACAACGCTGAGGGGGATTCTCTCAAACGTGAAATAGCATGCCAGAAATGGCAATCCCCTTTTCCGCAAATGACAATCCGGAGCGTTTGCACCCCTCCATCCCGCATAAATACCCCCTAGGATTGCTCAGAATTGAGTTTTTTTCTGATAATCCTCTGGCACGTCAATTGCGCCTCTCTGGATGATCTTCCTATCCGCCCTACTGTCATCCAAATGGAGAGGACGCATGTTCCCGATTATCGACAAGAAAGTCCTTGCTCCGACGATCACCAGGTTTGAGATCAAGGCCCCGTTCATAGCGCGGAAGAGGAAGGCGGGGAATTTTGTCATGGTACGGGTCGAAGAGGGGGGGGAACGGATACCTCTGACGATCGCCGACGGGAACCCCGCCCTGGGGACGATCACGCTCATCGTCCAGGCGATCGGCGGCACGACGAAGCTCCTCTGCAGCAAGAACGCCGGCGATACTCTCCTCGATGTCGTCGGACCGCTCGGTAACCCCACCCCGATCGCGAACCACGGGGTTGTCGCGTGCGTCGGAGGGGGCGTCGGCACCGCGGAGCTTTATCCGATTGCAAAAGCCCTCAAGGAAGCCGGGAACCGCGTTCTCACGATCATAGGCGCGCGTTCCAAAGATCTGGTGATACTCGAGAAAGAAATGGACGCCTGTTCCGACCGGACGTATGTCACGACCGACGACGGATCGTACGCGCGGAAGGGGTTTGTAACCGACCAATTGAAAGATCTGCTCGACGCTCCGGGGGGCGTGAATGCCGTCTACGCGATCGGCCCGCTCCCCATGATGAAGGCTGTGGCAAACCTCACGCGGTCCTACAATGTGGAGACTCTCGTCAGCCTCAACACAATCATGGTTGACGGGACGGGGATGTGCGGCGGATGCCGCGTCACGGTTGCCGGCCAGATGAAGTTCGCGTGCGTGGACGGCCCGGAGTTCGACGGGCACAAAGTGGATTTCGACGAGCTGATGATGAGGAACCGAACCTACATCGACATGGAAAAGATCTCTGATCAGAAACATGTCTGCAGACTGACCGGCGCGAGCCAGGAGGCGGCCTCATGAGCACGAACAACCCCCTGAAGCCGTCGCAGCGCATGAAGATCCCCCGCCAGGAATCCATCGAACAGGCGGCGGACCAGCGGAGCATCAACTTCCTCGAAGTGTCCTATGGCTTCGACGAGGAGCGGGCGATCCAGGAGAGCCAGCGCTGCCTGGAATGCAAGCAACCCTACTGCACGGACGGCTGTCCCGTGGGAATCGACATCCGGGGGTTCATCGATCTGGTTGTGCAAAAAGACTATGTCGGCGCAGTAAGGAAGATCCGGGAAGCAAACTACCTCCCGGCCATCTGCGGGAGGGTCTGCCCCCAGGAATCCCAGTGTGAAGCTCTCTGCGTGATGGGGAAAAAGTTAAGTCCGGTGGCAATCGGGAAACTTGAACGATTTGTCGCCGACTACGAGATGAAGAACAATCTGTTCACTCCGCCGGTGATCCGCAACAAGCGGCAGGAGAAAGTGGCGATCGTCGGATCCGGACCTTCAGGACTCACGTGCGCGGCGGAACTGGCGCAGATGGGATACCAGGTCACCATATTTGAAGCCCTCCATGCGGTCGGAGGAGTCCTCCGCTACGGGATCCCCGAATTCCGCCTCCCCAAGGAGATCCTCGATCTGGAAACGAACCGAATCAAGGCGATCGGAGTGGAGATCTACACGAACTTCGTCGTGGGGAGGACGGCCACGATCGACGAGTTGTTCGATGAATGGGGATTCAAAGCGATATTCCTCGGGACAGGCGCCGGGACACCGACATTCATGGGGATACCGGGGGAGAGCCTGAGCGGCGTCTATTCGGCGAACGAGTTCCTCACGCGCGTCAACCTGATGGGAGCATACAAGTTCCCGCAGAACGACACGCCGATCAGAGTGGGAAAGGCCGTCGGTGTGATCGGCGGCGGAAACACCGCGATGGATGCCGTGCGGACATCCAAGCGCCTGGGGGCGGAAAAGGCGTACCTCATCTACAGACGCTCGCGTGAGGAGATGCCGGCCCGTGAAGAAGAGATTCATCACGCCGAGCAGGAAGGGATCGAATTCCTCCTCCTGACCGCGCCCCTGCGCATACTTGGGAACAAGAATAACTGGGTTTGCGGCATGGAATGCCAGAAGATGGAGCTGGGAGAACCGGATGAATCGGGACGCCGGAGGCCGGTGCCCCTGAAGGGTTCCGAGTTCACACTCGAGCTCCAAACGGTCATCGAGGCGATCGGTCAGAAACCGAACCCGATCATACAGGCGACCACCCCCGGACTCGAAACCAGCAAACGGGGGACCGTCGTCACGAACGAAAAGCAGAAGACGAGCCGGGACGGGATATTCGCCGGAGGGGACCTTTCACGCGGCGGGGCTACCGTGATCCTGGCGATGAAGGACGGGAAGGCTGCCGCGGCGGCGATCAACGAGTATCTGAACGCGCCTCAAACAGCGGCGTAGATCGAAAGCTTCGCCGGCAAAACCCCTGCCCGATTCGGGGAGGGG
>DASVIU010000685.1:0-1825 GCA_036386275.1 Bacteroidota bacterium
CCTCGTTCGTATTCGTGCTTCTGATCGGTCCTTTTGTCCCCCGGCTCCGGAACTCACTTCTCATGCAGGGTTTCCTCGACGGGGTAAACGCGGGAGCCCTCGGACTGATGCTGGGAGTCTGTTTCATTCTCGGGCAATCGACGCTCCTCAGCATCGGGACGGGCGCCATATTCGTCATTGCGCTTTTTGTTCAGATCCGGTGGCGCGTCAATGCGGCATGGGTCGTCGCCGGAGGAGCGCTGGCGGGGTGGGTCGCGGGGCTCCTGTAAGCAACTCAGATCCCTTCGTTCGCAAGCATCGTGCAGACATAATTGATCTGCGACACGAGCTTCGGATGAGACGCCTCGAACCCCTTCACCGATTCCTTGAGTCCGGCCAGCGACAGCCTCAGCAGCTCGGGATTCTTCTCCCGGCGGGTGGCTTCATGCGTCGAGCGGTCGATGAAGCCGGTGATGCTTTCGGCGTGCTCGGCACGTGTCTTCGAGAGGTTGGTGATCTCCGACTTCAGCGTCGCAACCAGGGTCAGGAGTTCGCTCTTCCCCTTGCCGGAGATCGCCTCCGCATCCCGGATACGGGACTCGATCTTCTCAATGGTTTCTTCGATCATAGATTCGCCTTCGCATTGGGTTCCGGTTCACATCCACACCCCCTGTGCCACGGGGCGCCGAATTTCTCACGCTCTTCGGGTGTCATCGCCGAGAGTTTCTTCTCGAAGTGGCGTCTCCAGCGCTCCCTTCGCCAGCCGTGCCCGAAGTGCCCCGGGGTCCAACCGCGGAGCAGTATGTGCGCCAGAAGCAGGAGCGCGATAGACTGGCCGAATGTGATCGCCGGGCCGTGAAACAGGTCGGGGACTGTTGCATTCCAGAGAAACATGACGACCCCCCCGAACACCACGACCGCCAGTGCCGCAAGACCGATAAAAAGAAACGCTTTTCCCACCCACCACGTTTTCATGTCATTTCCTTTCCTGTTATGAATTTTCACACCGTTTCATTCCCCGGAAAAATCCGGCCCACTCAGTCCATCACCTCACGATAGAGTTCCTCGAGCCGCCGGCGGAGGAATTGCACGGCATAGCGCTTGCGCGAGAGAAGCGTGTTGAGCGGATCACCGGTGACTTCACGAATCTCATTGAAGCTCTTCCCTTCGATCTCGTGCATGATGAAGACCTGCCTCTGCTTCTCGGGGAGCTCTTCCAGAGCTTCCGTAAGCTCCTCTGCAATGACCTCCCTGTCGTATCCCGCGTCCGGTCCCTCCGTGGCCGCCGGGAGCACCTCTGCCAGTGTCACAGGACCGCCGTCAAGCATCTCGTCAAGAGCCCGGTCCCCCGGACGCCGCCTCCTGTACCAATCGATGATCCTGTTGCGGGCGACGGTGAAGAGCCAGCCGGTCATCTGCTCGAGCGGGTCGGTAACGTTGTAACTCGTCAGGAGTTGGTAGAAGACGTCCTGGAGTATGTCCTCGGCCTGACTTTCGCTCGCAACGCGGCGCCGGATGAAGGCCAACAGCCTCCCCCTTTCACCTGCAAGGGCCTGCGCGATCCGCGTGTCCCGCATGAGAGCTCCAGCCCTGGCTTCCGCCCCGGCTTCTCCAACAGCTTCCGCACTAGCTTCCATTCAGTGGTCCGATTTACCCCATAATACGCAGAAAGGAAGGGAATATTGTGGGGGAACCGGAATAATCGTAGATTCTCCCAAAAAGAGGGTAAAATGCAGGGACCTATTTACAGGTTTCTCGCCGATGACCACGACCGGCTGGATGAGTTGTTCCGCAAAGCCGCCGCGGATCGGGACAACATCGACATGAATGCGTATGCGCAGTTCCG
>DASVIU010000686.1:0-5918 GCA_036386275.1 Bacteroidota bacterium
CGAAGACAGGCCCGAATCTCCCCCTGCCGGCGCATCGGCACCCGCGGACACGCACGCCTCCGCGCAGGCGCATTTTGCACTCCAGGTGGGAGCCTATACAACGCAGGCGAATGCGGAAAAACAGAAATCGTTCTTTGAAGGGCTGGGATACGCAGTGGAAATGATAAGCCGCGTGAAGGAAAACAAGTCCCTGTTTCTGGTCCTGGTCGGGAATTACCTCAGCGCGGAGGATGCGAAAGCACAAGGAGCGGAGATCAGGGCGAAATTCCACATCGATTCGATTGTGACAACGAACTGATGCCTGGCGCGACAGTGAAACTGGAGAAGCTGGCCAATGCCCCGATGAAGGGAATCATCGGGGAATCCCTGCAGATGAAGAAAATCGCCGAGGTGATCGATCAGGTTGCTCCGACGGATATGACCGTCTTGATCACAGGTGAAAGCGGTGTCGGCAAAGAGGTCATCGCAAAGGCGATCCACATGGCGAGCAAGCGGAGCAGCCGGGCGATGATCACGGTGAACAGCGGGGCAATCCCGGAGGGGATCATCGAAAGCGAGCTCTTCGGGCACGAGCGTGGTTCGTTCACCGGCGCGTCCGACCAGAGGAAGGGATATTTCGAACTCGCAGACGGCGGAACGCTTTTTCTCGATGAAATCGGTGAGCTCCCGCTGTCGTCCCAGGTCAAGTTCCTGCGGGTTCTTGAGAACGGGGAATTCCTCCGCGTGGGCTCATCGGTCCCCCGCCACGTCGATGTCCGCGTCATCGCGGCGACGAACAAAGACCTTGAATCAGCCATGCGGCACGGGCTGTTCCGCGCCGACCTGTTTTACAGGTTGCGCTCTTTCAACATCGTTGTCCCTCCTCTTCGTGAAAGGCCGGAAGACATCCCTTTCCTCTTCCGGGTGTTCGCCGGAGAGGTGGCCCGGAAGAACGGGATCTCTTTCAAGGGCATTTCCAACGCAGGGTTGGATCTGCTGCGGGCGTACAACTGGCCGGGAAACGTGCGCGAGCTGCGGAACGCCGCCGAAAGCATGATCATCCTTGAAAAAGGAAAACACCTTGAAGCTGACGATGTCAGGAAATACCTCAGGGTGAACACCGTCCTGCCGGCAGATGAGCGGAATCTTCCGGTACACGTGTCGAAAAGCGTCGAACAGGCGGAACGCGAGCTGATTCTCCGCGCGCTGCTGGAACTCAAGGGCAACATCATGGAATTGAAGGCGATGCTCGACGAGCAACGCCAGACTCAGGACGCGACCAGACGCGGTGGACAGGGACCTGTTGTTGTGGGCGGCCCGGACGATTCGGGGATCTCGATCGAAGAGATGGAACACCGCCTGATTGCCGAAGCTCTCGCCCGTTCGAAAGGAAACCGTCGCATGGCGGCACGTGCACTGAACATCAGTGAGAGGACGTTGTACAGAAAAATCAAGGAATACGGGCTGGAATGACGATGCCGATCCTGCGGCACTGCGGAAGTTTCGTTTCGGCGTTCAGCCTGGCGATGCTCGTCGGCGGATGCGCGTATTCATTCACCGGCGCGTCTGTTCCGGCGCATCTGAAGACCGTGGCAATCCCGCTGGTGGACGACCAGTCCGGGTTTGGCGAGCCCGGCCTCCGCGAGAAATTCACGACGGAGATCATCCAGCTGTTCACCGCCGACAACAGTCTGGAGGTCAGTGACCGGAATACCGCAGATTCCATCATCGAAGGAGCGATCATTTCGATTTCGGACGCCCCGGCGGTAGTGTCGCAGGGGGAGCAGGTGACGCGTCGCCGTGTGACCCTCTCCGCACGGTTCGCATTCCAGGACAAGAAACTCAGAAAAAAAGTCTGGGAGAAGACGTTTGCCAACTGGGGGGACTACGATTCCGGCGGCGGACTGTCGCAGCGGCAGGCAGGGCTGCAGGAAGCTATGAAAAAGATCGCCGAAGACGTGTTGCTTGAAACGGTGTCCGGCTGGTGAGAGCGCGGAGCACAAGAGAATCACATCCCATCACAATGTGAGGTAAGGGCACGACATCATCATGGAAGAAATCATCCTCATCACGTACATGCTTTCGCTCGGCGTGCTGTTCATCTTCGGGTCGCACGGGTTCATCATGATCTATTACTACCTCAAGTTCCGCTCGAAGAAGCTTGCCCCCTCGGACGACATCGTGAGTTACCCGGTCGTCACAGTTCAGCTCCCCGTCTTCAACGAGATGTATGTTGTCGGTCGTCTGATCGACGCGGCGTGCGCGATGGTGTATCCGAAAGACAAGCTGGAGATCCAGGTCCTTGATGATTCCGCGGACCAGACCGTTGAGGTGGTCGCCGGCTACGTCGAACGATATCGCAAACAGGGGTTTGACATCAAGCAGGTCCGGCGGTCCACCCGCATCGGGTTCAAGGCGGGAGCGCTCAAAGAGGGACTCACGACTGCGCGCGGGGAGTTCGTCGCGATCTTTGATGCGGACTTCATCCCGAGGCAGGACTTCCTCCTGAAGACAATCCCCCCCTTTATGATGGACGCCAGGATCGGCATGGTGCAGACCCGCTGGGAACACCTCAATTCGGAATACTCGCTGCTGACCCGCACGCAGGCCATGGCTCTTGATGGACACTTCGTGATCGAACAGGCCGTGCGGAACAGGGTGGGTTTCTTCATCAACTTCAACGGTACCGCGGGGGTCTGGAGAAAATTGTGCATCGAAGATGCCGGAAATTGGCAATCCGACACCTTGACGGAAGATCTCGACCTCAGCTACAGGGCACAGCTGAGGGGCTGGAAGTTCAAGTACCTCAATAACGTGACGTCGCCGGCGGAGCTTCCCTCGGAGATCAACGCCCTCAAGTCTCAGCAATTCCGGTGGACCAAGGGGGCAATCGAGACTGCCCGAAAGATCCTCCCCCACGTCTGGAGGTCCAAACTGCCTCTCAAGATCAAGATCCATGCGACGTTTCATCTGACAAACAACCTCGTCTTTCCGTTCATCGTTCTGGCCGGGATCCTCAATGTCCCGCTCGTGTTTGTGAAGCACACAGGTCTGTATGACTCCTACTTCACGATGATGTCGGTCGGCGTGTTCGCATTCATCGGCTCATTTCTGTTCTATCTGTTCTCGCAGAAGGATGTCTACCGTGACTGGCGCCGGCGGCTTTTCCTCTTCCCTGTGTTCATGGCGGGAAGCATGGGTTTCGCCGTCAACAACAGCCGGGCGGTGATCGAAGGTCTCTTCAAGAAGAAGAGCGAGTTTGTCCGGACGCCGAAATACAGCATCCGTGAAAAATCAGATTCTTGGTCGGACAAGAAATATGCGCCGGTAAAGATCAACCCGACGGTGATCGTCGAAGTCATCCTGGCCGTCTACTGCCTCTTCGGGGTGGTCTCATCAATCTATTTCCTTGAAATCGCTGCGGTCCCGTTCCAGCTCCTGTTCTTTCTTGGATTCGCTTTCGTGTCGGCGATGTCGCTGAAGCATGCCTGGCTGGGACGCCAGGTTAATCCCAAATAGCAGGAATCGGCAGGATCGGATGACACCGGTGGATACACCAATACACGGATCGGTGACGGGCGCGACAAGCCCCTGGTTTGCCCGGGCTGCCGCGGACCTGCTGGAGTCCGGGAACATCAAGGAAGCGCTCCGGATCTGTGTGGAGGGGACGCGCGTGTTTCCGAGATACACGACCGGGCGTTTATTGCTCGGGCGATGCTATGAAGCTCTGGGGAGCAACGTGGAGGCAATGCTGGAATACACGCGTGTGCTCGAGGTCTTCCCGGATAACCCCCTTGTCCGGGAGCTTGTGGATCATGCCGAACAGCGGGAAGAGCAGGGATTTGATGCGTTCGCTGCGGAATTGCAGGCGCGGTTGCAGGGGAGGAAGGACCGGCTGACCTTCGAGGAATATGTCGGAACCCCGGCCGCCGGGGGGGGCGAGCAGTCCATGGAGCAGATCATCCAGCAGCTTGAAGGCGCTCCTCGCCGGATCCCGGTTCAGGACGCACCCCCGGCACCGGAGGGGGCCCAGCAGATCCCCGCGTCACCCGCGAGATTTGTGACGGCGACACTGGCCGAGATCTACGCCAGCCAGGGGGAATATGACGAAGCGATCGAAGCGTACAGAACCCTCGCCGCGCAGCGCCCCGGCAGCGCAGAACGATACCAGAAGCGGCTGGCAGAACTCGAGGAAATGAAAAAGAATGCTGCAGGAACCCGCTGAGGCCTGATCGGCAGGAATTTCTCCCGCAAACGGTTTCAGGCTGCGTGTTGCGGGGGAGGATGTTACTGAAGGTGACTGACCAGTGCTGTCAGCTTCGACTTGAGGTTGGCCGCCTTGTTGCGATGAATGATACCTTTGGAAGCAAGCTTGTCGAGAAGCTTCACTGTCTTCTTCAAATCGACCGCGGCTTTGGTTTTGTCACGCGAAGCACGGATTCGTTTGATTTCCGTACGCATGCGTGATTTCAACTCTGCGTTGCGAGCCCCTCTCCGTTTCGATGTCCGGGCGCGTTTTTCTGCCGACTTGTGTTGTGCCATGAAGCCTTCCTGCAATGCTACAAGAGTTCAGTAGTAAATCTGAGAATTAAATATATTGAAAAGGGGGTAGAAAGTCAATAAACCTTGCCTTTTTTTCCGCCCGGCCGTATATTTCATTTTGCATCGATTTACGGCGTCCCTCGCCCCGGAGCGGTAAAAGAGCAACCCAACCTGGTATCCTGGAGGAACAATGAAAGTTGTTGTCTGCATAAATCACGTGCCGGATACTGAAACGAAGATACGTGTGGCATCCGATGGTACTGAGATCGACCGGGCAGGCGTAAATTTCATGATGAGCCCGTACGATGAAATCGCAGTCGAAGAAGGACTTCGAATCCGGGACAAGTTCAAAGGAGACGTAACAGTCGTCAGCCTGGGAACCGACGCCAACAAGGAAACCCTGCGAAAGGCGCTGGCAATGGGCGCAGACCGGGCGATCCTGCTCAGAGACGACGGGGGACGGGACTCCTACGCGACGGCAAGCGGGCTGGCAGCGGAGATCAAAGGGCTTAACCCGGATATCGTTCTTTTCGGCAGGCAATCGATTGATTACGATGACGCGCAGGTGGGAACGCTTGTCGCCGAGCTGCTTTCCCTTCCCTCCGTGGCTGTTGTCGTCAAGCTGGACATATCGGAGGACGGGCGCGTTGTGTGTGAACGGGAGATCGAAGGCGGCCACGAAGTCGTGCACACGAAACTCCCTGCGGTCTTTCTGGCCCAGAAGGGCCTGAACGATCCCCGGTACCCATCTCTCAAAGGAATTATGGCCGCTAAGAGCAAGCCCATAGAAGAGAGACCGGCTGCCCCCGCCGAGGTGCGCGTGAAGACAATAGCTCTTCGTAAACCGCCCGCGAAAAATCCCGGGCGGATCATCGGGACCGATGCCTCGGCGGTCCGGGAACTCGTCCGTCTGCTCCACGAGGAGGCAAAAGTCATATGACAACGAACATCGACAACCGGCTGCCATGAACGTACTTGCATTTGCAGAGGAACGCGGGGGGAAATTCAAGAAGTCATCGCTGGAGACCATCAGAGCCGGAAGACGGCTCGCGGATACGCTCGGTGGGGAATTTGCCGTGCTTGTCGCCGGTTCGGGGGTCACTGCCGCCGCTCCCGGACTCGGGCGGTATGGCGCAGGGCGGGTCATTGCCGTTGACGATCCGAAACTGGCACGGCATTCAAATACCGCGATAGCAAAAGTCATTGCAGAAGTGGCGCGCAGCGAAGGTGCCACCCTGGTTTTCCTTCCCGCGAGTCAGATGGGGAAGGACATTGCTCCCCGTGTCGCGATCAAGCTGGGCGCAGGGCTTGCGGCCGATTGTGTCGCGCTGCGGGCTGACGGAAACGACATCATAGCGACGCGGCCCGTGTTCGCGGGGAAAGCCCTGCTTGATGTA
>DASVIU010000687.1:0-1995 GCA_036386275.1 Bacteroidota bacterium
CTGGGGGACACGCTCCGACGGGAGGACGGTCGCGTTGACGAGACCGGTCACGTCTGCGTATGAGGCATACTCCACCCCCATCCCCGCGGAGAGCGATGCCCGCGGCGCGGGACCGGCAGGCGTCTGTGCACGGACCACGGGAACGGCGCAGAACGCCGCAGTCATCAGGAATAACGGGAGGAGCAACGGAAGGCGTAACGGACTTCTCATCGTTCCTTCTCCCTCCCCGCGGTTGTTCTCCGCGGGTGTGCAAGCCGGTCGCGGACAAAGTAATACAACCCCACAAGCGTCACGCCGATGAACCCGACGGCATGGGTGACAGTCGCGAAACCGAGCGCCACGGACGGGTCCACCGCGAAAAGCCGGATGAGCGTCTGCGAGGTGAAGGCATGGTAGCTCCCGGTGCTCCCGGGGGTCGGTATCGCGACCCCGATGCTGGATATCGTCAGGACCACAACCGCCGCGCGCGGCCCGAGTGTCCCAAGGCCGAACGCAAATAGCGCGACGTACGTCATCAGGATGTACAGAACCCAGACGAGGACGCCTGACAGTGCGATGACGGCGAAGCTGGCGGGTTCCTTGAGAAAGAGGAAACCGTCGAGAAACGCGTGCACCTGTTCCTCCGTGCGCAGGCGTGCCCTTTCCGGGAGCACCCATCGCAGGGGGCGAAGGAGGAACCTGTCCGTCCAGTCCCGCCGCACCATCATGGCAACGAGGAACACCAGTCCGGCCGCCGTCACGCCGGTGATGATCAGGCCCGCGCTCTGGAGCCACGGGAAAGAATCGAGAAGGGGGCCGTCGTAGACGAGGGGGAGAAGCGCGACAAGAAGGAGAAACGAGAATGTGTCGATGATGCGCTCGATGACGATCGTCCCGAACGCGGAGCTCACCGGGAGCGATTCCATCCTACTTATCGCGTAGGGGCGCGCGATCTCTCCGGCGCGTGGGAGGACATTGTTGAACATGTAGCCGATCATGACGCCGGCGAAGAGGTTCCTGAATCCGATCCCGCGCTTGATCGGGGAGAGCAGGTACCCCCACCGCCAGGAACGCACCGCATGGCTCGCCATCAGGCACGCAAGCATCGCCAGCATCCACCAGTAGTTCGCCCTCCGCATCAGGGCAAGGAGCTTCCCCATATCAGTGCCCCGGAAGGCAATCCAGAGGAACAGCACCGTCAGCGCCGCGCTCAGCGCAAACTGCATGATCCGGCGGCCGCGCGCGACGGCAGACCGGGGTAGCGGGGACTCCTGGAGCAACAGTCCTCCTATCGCATGTCGACGACCTCGGCCCCTTCCGGAATCTGCATAACGAACCGGGAGTCGCTCAGGCCGGGATTCAGTTTAATGTCGCTGACCGTATAGGTCGTCACTTTTCCGTTGACGTCGGTGAGTTCCGCCATCCGGACGAGCCATTCCGACGGATCGACCCAGAGGCGGAGCGACTTCAGAAGAGACCCTTCACCCCTTGGGATCAAATTCAGGACGATACATTCGGTGTTCCCCGACTTTTCGCGACCCCTGACGGTTGCCGCATAGTCGTCCGTCGCTCCCCCCAGTATGCGTTCGGGGGAAAAGGAGCGGTCCGAGGGCTTGTAACGGTCGATCAGAACCTGGCGATTCGGCACCGAATAGGACCAGACGGTTTCACCGTCGGTGACCACGGTCTGTTCGTCCGTTTCAATCCTGTACTTGTGTTCTTTTTTCAGGAAGAGGGTCCCCTTCGTGCGCTGTTCGAGCGTCGATCCGGGAAAGCGCGTATGCTGCGTGAACCTGAGTTCCGCGTCCCGGATCCCGTCGTACTTTTTCCGGACGCTTTCAAGGATCTCCTGCGGGTCGTCCGATGCGGCGGCGCCCCGGATGATGAGAAACAGGAGGGCCGCCAGGGGAGCCCCCCGGGTTAAGTATCGCTTCACTGCCGCCTCACGAATTGTTGAGTATGACGTCGAGCTCCGCTTCCGTCTCCACGAGGACGTCGCGCGCCTTGCTCCCGTCG
>DASVIU010000688.1:0-2301 GCA_036386275.1 Bacteroidota bacterium
GTCAACCGGCTCAGCAACGGGGAGGCGTTTCGCATCCGTTCAAGAGAGGCCGGCAGAACTCCGAACCCCCGTCCCGCCGACGCTCCCCTCTCACATGCGGTGCGGACCCTTCGTTCCCGCGGCACATTGGGAAAATCACTCCGTTCTTTCCTCACCGATGCCCGGATCACGCCGGTCTTCACCGCACATCCGACGGAGGCGACCCGCCAGACGGTTCTTCGCAAAGTCCGGAGAATCACGGAGCTCCTCATCAGGAATGATCCACATCTTCTGTCACGTGCGGGACCGGACCGGATCTGGAAAACCGTCGAAGCAGAAGTGACACTGCTCTGGCAGACGAGCGATCTCCGCTTCAACCGGATTACGGTCCAGGACGAGGTCCAACGGGGAATGTACTTCTTCGAAAACGTGCTCTATGAGGCTGTTCCCGCCCTCTGCCGGTCATTTGCAGAGGCAGTCAACGAACCCTCGGCTCAATCGCTTTTTCACCGCCCCCCTGTCACCCTTGGTTCATGGGTGGGAGGAGACCGCGACGGGCACCCCTTCGTGACCCCCGACGTCACGCGCCAGACAGTCCTCACACTGAGGAGGTCCCTGATCCAGCTCTATAAACAGGATATCGAATCGCTGCATGATGTCTTGAGCTCTTCCGAGCGAGTGGTTCCGGTGCCCCCTTCATTCGCCCGCTGGATCGGACGAAACAGACGTGTTCTCAAGAACATACCTTCGGGCCGCAGTGAGCCGTCGGAGACGTACCGGATCGCGCTGAAGATCCTGCATGCCAGGCTGAGCCTGACGGAGCGGAGCGAGCCGGGGGGGTATGCCACGAGCACGGAATTCTGTGCGGACATACAGCGCCTCCAGCAAAGCCTTGATGCAAACATGGCTTCGAGCGTGTCGGCGATCTACCTTGAACCCCTTGTACAGAAGGTCAACGCTTTCCGGTTTGCATTCGCCAGGCTCGACGTGAGACAGAACACGCGTGTCCTGCGCCAGGCGATCGACGACATGCTCCGGGCGACGGACGTCGAGCGGTCATTCATGCAGCTCTCCGAGGAAGAAAAACAACGTCTCCTGCTCCGTGAGATTGAGAGCCATCGACCTCTTTATCATCCACGGCTTCGCATCGAAGGCACGGCGGGAAGGGTTCTGGAGGAGTTTGAAGTCATCAGGTGGTCGGTCACGACCAATAATCCGGACTCGATGGGGACATATATCGTCTCGAATGCCGAACGGCTGAGCGATCTGCTGGGAGTGCTCCTGCTGGCAAAGGAAGCGGGGCTTGTCTCCGTGAAGGATGGTCATGTGAAGACCTCCATGATCGACATCGTCCCCCTCTTCGAAACCGTCGATGACCTCGAGCACTCCACCGCCATCATGCGGTCGCTGTTTCTCCTCCCTCTCTACCGCTCCCACCTGAAGCGGCGTGGGAATCATCAGGAAATCATGATCGGATACTCTGACAGCAGCAAAGACGGGGGGATCGTCGCTTCGGCCTTCTCGCTGTATAGTGCCCAGATATCGTTGCAGGCTCTGGCGGCTGCACACGGCATCACAGTGACATTCTTCCACGGCAGGGGGGGGAGCACCTCGCGCGGGGGCGGGCCGATGTATGAGTCCATACTTGCGCAGCCGCGGGAGACACTTGGCGGGTCAATTCGAATCACCGAGCAGGGTGAGATGATTTCGGCGAAGTACCTCCTGCCGCAGGCTGCCGTGTACAGCCTTGAGCTGATGACCGCTGCGATGCTTCTCGGCAGCACTACGCCCATCCGGCCTGCGGAGCGCGTGGCGCGTGCGCGCCACCTTGCACTCTTCAGAAGCATCGCGCTCCGCTCAATGGAAGCATACCGGTCTCTCATTCATGGAGGGACATTCTGGACCTACTTTCGCAGCGTGACGCCGATCGACATCATCGAGCAAATCGAGATCGGATCACGCCCCGCCTCCAGAACCCGGAAGGCGACGTTCGAGTCCATGCGCGCCATTCCGTGGGTGTTTGCATGGACACAGAACCGCCAGGCGATTACGGGGTGGTTCGGATTCGGTTCGGCCGTGCAGGAGAGTGTCAGCGCAGGTGATGTCCGATGGAAGGATCTTCAGTCGATGTATCTGTCCTGGAAATTCTTTCGCTCTCTTGTCGACAATGTGGAGATGGTTCTACAGAAAGCGGACATGGCGATCGGGGAGCTTTACCTTTCGTGTGCAGGGGACCGGAGGGAATCCTCCCGGATATTCAACGAAATCAAGGCGGAGTATGATCGAACCGTCCTCGCCGTTCTCAAGATCAAGCAGAACAAG
>DASVIU010000689.1:0-1784 GCA_036386275.1 Bacteroidota bacterium
ACGCTGCAGGTGGGGGAACAGAAGGAATCTCTCGCGGCGAACCTGGAGATACTTGCCGAACTCGACGCCCTCCAGGCGAAGGCGAAATACTCCATCGAGATCCTGGGGATCGAGCCGGAGCTGCGGACCCAGGGCCCGCTCTCGGTCGCGGGAGCGCGGCACCCGATTCTCCTCCTTACGCACGGCTATGACCGGACTGTTCCCCTTGACCTGGAGGTGGGGGGGGAATGGACCACGCTCCTGATCAGCGGGCCGAACGCCGGGGGGAAAAGTGTGGCAATGAAGTCCGTCGGACTGCTCGTTCTGATGGCCCAGTCGGGGCTGCACATCCCTGCCTCCGACGGGACAGCTCTCCGGCTGTTCCGTTCCTGCTTCGTGGATATCGGTGACGAACAATCGATTGAAAACGACCTGAGCACATTCAGCTCTCACCTCGCAAGCCTCAAGGCGATCGCCGAGCAGGCCGATCGGGAGAGCCTGGTGCTCATCGATGAAATCGGCGCAGGGACCGACCCTTCGGAAGGGGGGGCGATCGCCGGGGCCCTTCTGGAGGAACTCACGCGCCGGGGTGCGGTGACGATAGCAACGACACACCAGGGTGCGCTGAAGGTTTTTGCACACGAGACGGAAGGGGTGGCGAACGGGGCGATGGAATTCGACCTGAAGACCCTCACGCCCACATACAGGTTCCGCGCCGGAGTCCCCGGAAGCAGCTACGCTCTCGAGATGGCTGCCAGGCTCGGTTTTTCCCCTGCGCTCATGGAGCGCTCCCGCGAACGGCTGGGGCAACAGAACACCCGGCTGGACAGTCTGATCATCGAGCTGGAATCAGCGACGCAGAAAGCGCGCATGGAGCTGGAAGCTGCAGGGGAAGAAAAGATCCGGCTCGAGACTCTGGCGCTGGAATACAGGGAGAAGCTCGCCCGTCTGACCGGGGAGGCGAAGGAACTGAAACGAAAGGCGATCGAGGATGCAGCCCGCATCGTCGAAGGGGCGAACGCGGTGATCGAGAAGAGCATCAGGGAGATCCGCGAAACAAAGGCTGAAAAGGAATCGGTCCGGCGCGTCCGCGGGGACGTCTCCCGCATGCAGCAGGAGATCGACGCGGGACGTCGCGAGTTTGCGCGCGAGGAGCCGGCGGAACCTCACGGGGCGATCGGGGAGGGGAGTCCCGTTACCGTGGCGGGGGGGAGCGATGTCGGCGAGGTTGTTGCCATTTCCGCCGACGGGAAGAGCGCCACTGTGGTGTTCGGTGCGGTCCGGATGCGCGTGAGCCTCACGAACCTCCTCCCGGCGCGAAAGCGGCCCGCTCCCGCCTCACACACGCCGGGGGATACGGGAATGGAGAAACCCGCGACAGTGCGCCAGGACCTCGACATCCGGGGGATGACCGGAGAAGAAGCTCTCCCGCTTCTCGACAAGTTCATCGACGATGCGATCCTCTCAGGTCTCAACCGGATCGACGTCATACACGGGAAGGGGACCGGCGCGCTCAGGAAGAAGGTCACCGACTTCCTCGCCTCCCACCCGCGCGTGAAGGGATTCCACCCCGGGGAATGGAACGAGGGGGGTATGGGCGTGACTGTGATTGAACTCTCGGAGAATTGATGGCCGTCCGTCCAATCCGGAAGATATTGATCGCCAACCGGGGCGAGATCGCGCTCAGGGTGATCCGGACCTGCAGGGAGATGGGGATTCGGACGGTGTCGGTGTATTCCACGGCCGACAGGAGGGCGCCGCATGTGCTTGCCGCGGACGAGGCGCTCCCGATCGGGCCCTCACCT